>CALKIP010000284.1 GCA_937995995.1 uncultured bacterium | reverse complement strand
GACCGTCAGCGCGAGACGCTCCTCTCGATCCAGGAGCAGGCGACGATACTCATGCGGCTCTCCGGCCAGCTCCTGGACGCCGGAAGGATCGAGGCGGGCGCGATGAAGATCGAGTGCGTCCCCGTGGACTCGGCCCAGTTCTTCGACGCCGTGCGGCGAAGCTTCGTCGCACTCGCGACGACTCGCCGCATCGATTTCGACGTCGTCGTCGATGCCTCGGTGCCCGCCACCTTCCCCGGAGATGCGGACCGCCTCCGCGACCAGGCGCTCGGCAACCTCCTCGCGAACGCGTTCAAGTTCACGCCACACGGGGGCAGTATCCGCGTATACGCACGCAAGGCCGAGGGAAGGCTGCGTATCGACGTATCCGATACCGGACCGGGCATCTCCCGGGAGATGCTGCCCTACGTCTTCGACAAATTCTCACAATCGACTGAGGCCCGGGCCAAGGGCAGCGGTCTGGGTCTGAGCATCGCCCGGGAGATCGTGGAGGCGCATGGCGGCGGCATCCGGGTGGAGAGCGAGCCGGAGCGTGGCACCACCTTCAGCATCGAGTTGCCGCTCGCCCCGACGCTGGTCCGCGAGGTGAAGCCGAAGCGCGTCGCTGCCTCGGGCGAGAACGTCGAGAATCACGCAGCGGCAGCGAACGACGAGGCGCGATCCGAATTCGCCTCCGGATCGCGCCTCCCGCGTCCCTGAAGCTCCGGGACGCCTCGCCTCGGTGAACGACGGCCGTCAGCTGTACTTCTCGCGCAGCTTGCCCGAGACGCCCGCTACCGGCCGCTGCTCCTTCAACTCCGTCAGGTACCGTTCCACGGCGATCGCCGCCGTCGTCGCATCGCCCACGGCAGTCGTGATCTGGCGCACGAGTTGTGAGCGGACGTCGCCCACGGCGTAGAGTCCGGGCAGCGAGCTCTGCATACGCCAGTCCGTTACGAAGTGGCCACCGGCATCGTGCTCGAAGTGCTCCCCGACGAGCGATGTGTTCGGCGCGAACCCGACGAAGACGAAGAGGCCGGTGACCTCGAGCTCGCGCGTCGGCCCGGTGCCCTCGAAATCGTAGTCGCCATCCGCTGTGCGCGTGCTCTGCAGGATGAGCTTGTTCACACCGTTCGCGTCGCCCTCGACCCGCTTGACGACGGTGTCCAGGATGACCTCGATCTTTTCGTTGCGGAATACGCGCTCCTGGATCACCTTCTGCGCACGGAACGTGTCGCGCCGGTGGATCAGGTAGACCTTCTCGGCGTAGCGTGTCAGGAAGTCCGCCTCCTCGCACGCCGCATCGCCGCCGCCGACGACCGCGATCGTCTCACCCTCGAAGAACGCGCCATCGCACACGGCGCAGTAGCTCACCCCACGCCCTGCGAACTCCTCCTCGCCCGGCACCTCCAACTTGTACGGCGTTCCGCCGGCCGAGAGGATCACCGTCGGCGCCACGTACGTCTCGCCCGACTCCGTCTCGACGGTCCACGCCCGCCACGGGTCGGCCGCCGGATCGCGCGCGATACGCGTCACCGTCTCCGTCTGGATGTTGCAGCCGAACTTCTCCGCGTGCCGCGTCATTCGCTCCGCCAGCTCGAAGCCGCCGATGTGCTCGAAGCCCGGGTAGTCCTCGATGTCCTTCGTGTTGAGGAGCTGCCCGCCCGGCATCCCTCGCTCCAGGATGACGGCGTTCAGCTTCGATCGCGCGGCGTAGAGCCCCGCCGTCAACCCCGCCGGCCCGCCGCCCACGATGATCACGTCGTACTGCTTAGCCATGGATGCCCACCTTGCTAGACCACTTTCGAGATCCGAATCCGGAACGCGACCCGTTACATCAATCGGCCGGGCGCAAGATAGGTTCCCCGAATCCGCTCCGGCAACCAACTGGCGCGAGCCAACGACCGTTGCTAACTTCGGGGCTGGAAAACCCCGGGAGGCCCATGATCGAGAGTCACGGTTCGACCCCGCTCAATCCCGGTGTGGAGCGGCTCCTCTCCTCACTCACCGGCGTGTACTCGGCCCACGTCGTCGCCGGCCCCGAGGGCACGCTTCGGGAGATTCACGTCCTCGCCACACCCGATTTGCACCCCAAGCAGATCGTACGCAATGTCGAATCGGCGCTGAGCGCAGGGCTCGGCATCCAGATCGACCGGCGCATCGTCAGTGTCGCGCAGCTCCGTCCGGATGCGGTGGATACGGTGAGCGGCGCGGCTGTCGTGGACGTGGAAGCGCCGACGCCGACGCAGGAAGCCGTATCGGAGCCCGATATCGTGGCCGAACGGCGGGCCTACCCCAGCGCGCCCCCGACCGCCACGCCGGCTGTGGGCACGCGGGTGGACGAGCGCATGCGGGTGGTCTATCTCGGATACGACGCGCGCATTGACGCGGAGCAGCGTGCCACGTGCCGTGTCACCCTGCGTGCAGGCGCCGAGGAGTTCACGGGCGAGGGCCAGGGGCCGAACACGTTGCGAGGTCGGGCCGAGGCCGCCGCACGCGCCGTATTCGCGGCCCTCGCCCTGTGCCGTGCCGAGGACCGCCTCGGCTTCGAGGGCGCCGCCATCGTCGATTCCCACGGCCGGAGCTACGCCCTGATCTCCGCCCGTGCACTCAGCGAACGCCGGCCGATCCCGTTGACCGGCGCAGCGCTTCTCGACCGCTCACCGGAGGAGGCCGCGATCCTTGCCTCGCTCCAGGCCACGAACCGCTGGCGTGCAGTGCTCTAGGTGACCGACACCCAAACGCTGGACCTCGATGCCACGCGCCAGGTCGAGCGCGACCTGGTCGCCGAATTGGAGAAGATCCCCGGCGTCCTCGCCGCAGCCGTCTGGCTCCGTGACCCTCAGCACCTGCGCGAGGCCTTCATCACGGGTGCGCCCGGCGCATCGATCAGCACGCTTCGCAACACGGTCGCCGACCTCCTCGATCACCGGGGCTTCGCGTTCTGTTCCGAGGACCTCCAGGTCGCCCTCATCGATGAGACCGCGATCCCGCTCCCACTCTGGCGCGGCCGTGGGCTCGTCTTCGACCGCATCGAGGTGCATCGGGCCGAGAACTGGGTGACCTGCCGTGCACAACTGCGCCGCCGAGGCGAGACGGTGGTGGGAGAGGCACGTGAGGTCGATACGGAGCTCGGCCGCGCGCGCGCCGCGGCCCGTGCCGCACTCGAGGCCGCCGAATTGGCCACCCGTGGGATTCGACTCGGCCTGGAGGGCGTGAACATCGTCGACCTCCTTGGCCGACGCTACGTCATCGTCTCCGTGGAGGCCGCCTTCTCCCGGCGGCTGTCCTACCTACCCGGTATCGGGATCATCGAACGCTCCATCGAGGACGCCGCCTGCTTCGCTACGCTCAGCGCACTGGAGCGCTGGCTGGCCTGGTAGGCAGAACCGTTTCCATCTGTTTTTCTCACACGGTGGCGCAATGGCACCAAGAGCGTGTGGAGACGCTTCGCGCCTGGACTGGACGAACGAAGCGGACGCCCCCACGCCTCGGTGACGCCCGCCTCCCATTCGAACCGATCGGTTCCCGACCCGTCTCTGATCCCCGGCCCCGTATTCGGCCCTCCTCAATCCCGCCAGTTCAGGAGTATCCGCTCCAGATCTTCCTTGTGCTTGGTCTCGTCGGCGACGATATCCTCCAAATCGACGCGCAGACCGACATCGCCCACCTCGTCGGCCTGGTCGATGCGACGGGTATAGCGCTCGATCGTATCCTTTTCCGACTGAAGCGAGAGCTCCAGCATCTCACGGTTGTCCTCGCTCAGGCGAACCTCTGCGGGCCGCGTGGTCGGCTCACCGCCGAGGGCGACGATCTTGTGCGCCAGGAACTTGGCGTGTCCGAGCTCGTCCTCGATCTCGCTCTCCAGAAAATTCGCGAGTTCCGGCCGAAGCGCGCCATTGACCAGCCGGGAATAGAGAAGGTAGGAGATGATCGCCTGATACTCGTGCGCCAGGTCTTCGTTCAGTCCATCGATCAGGGACGACAGTGCATCGTTGTTCGCCACTGGGCCTCCTGGTGAAATGCATGCTGCGACCTCAACCCGCAAGCATGCCAATCGCGTGCCCGAATGGCGGTTCCGGAACCAGGGTGACGGTCTCAGGCCGACGTGCCAGACCCCACGTACCGCTGTACCTCCTCGACCACGCGCCGTGGCTCGACCGGCTTGGCGAGGTAGCCGTCACAGCCGACGCGCAGCGCCTTCTCCCGGTCCTCCTCGAGGGCGTGGGCCGTCAGGGCGATGATCGGGATCTCACGCGTCGCCTCTTCCGACTTCAGACGACGCGTGGCCTCCCAGCCGTCGATCTTGGGGATGGAGATGTCCATCAGGATCAGGTCCGGGTGTTCCTCGTTCGCCCGGCTGATCCCTTCCTCGCCATCTCGCGCCTCGATCACCTCATAGCCGACGTGTTCGAGGATCGTGCGGTACACGACGAGATTGTCCTCGTTATCCTCCACGATCAGAATCGTTTTCGTCGGTTCCATGTATCGACTCGGATCAGGGTTGATCGACGGCAGGGTGCCCCAACGGCGTCGCTTCAGATTCCATGCCAGATCGACACGCGAGCAGGTGGAGCGCGCCGTGACAGTGGGAGATCGTGCCGATCAGAAACCGCGCAGACTCCGTCTCCCTGATCCCATCGACCCGGTCGGCGATGGCCTCGTACGCCTCCACCACGGCTGCGGCGCGATACGCACCGACGCCGTACGCCACATGATGACAGTGGAAAAGATGGAGCTGGTCGACCGGCTGACCACCCTCGGCCAACGCCGTGGCGAGGTGGCGCGTGGTGCGATCCAGGTCCCAGTGGCGTGGCCCCTTCGTGTGCGGGCAGATCTCCGGCTCGATGCAATGAACCGGGCAGATCCAGTCCGCGTGGGAGACGACGAGCGGTCCGCCCTCGGCCTGCCGCTCGAAGGGCGTGCCTGGAAAACGATGGAACGGCTCCAGCACCCACTCCCGCCCGGGCCGGGTGTTACGCAGCCGTTCGAGGAGCCAGGCGAGTGCGAGATGAGGCGTGAAGGGCGGCGGCACCAGCCGGTCCGTCGCAGCGGCAGGAAGCTCGGCCAGGTAGCGGGCGAGAAAATCCTCCCACTCGGCCACCTCGAAACGAAGCCCCGGGCGCGGGTGCAACTCCCTCCGCGCCCGGGGCTCTTCCCCGTGGTCCACGACGACGATCTCGCTCACGTCCAGGGCGCCGGCTTCCCGTGCTCGCAGGAGCTGCCTCGCGTAGAAGGTACCGTAGCAGCCGCCGCCCAGTACGATGAAGCGCATGCCGCCAGCGCCCTCCTTCCGGCTACGTGCCCTTGGGACCGACCATGGCCGGCTCGCGGTCCTTGAACACCCTCAGGTTCGTCGAATGGCCCGGGTTGATACGGGCCTTCGGGTCGATGTGGTGGACCGCGTAGTTGACCGCGATCGCCGCCTCGGCGTACCCGCTGGCGATCAGGTCGAGCTTGCCCTCGTAGGTCGCGATGTCGCCCGCGGCGAAGACGCCCGGGATGTTCGTCTCCATCGTGCGGCCGACCCGGATCGAGTTGCGCTCCAGCTCGAGCCCCCACGTCGCGATCGGACCCAGGTCGGGCTTGAAGCCGATCAGGGTGAGGACCGCGTCGACTTCGAACTGCTCGTCCTCGTCGGTACGGTTGTCGAAGACCGTCGCGGCGCACACACCATCGTCGCCGTGAATCTCACGTACCTCACGATGCGTGAGCAGCTCGACCTTCCCCTGCTCGACCGCCTCCTGGAGCTGCGCCATCGAGTGGGCGTGCGCCCGGAAGCCCTCCCGGCGATGGATCAGGATCAGCCGCTCGGTACGGTCCTTCAGGCTCAATGCCCAGTCGACCGCCGAGTCGCCACCGCCCACGATCAGGACGCGCTTCCCGTCGTACTCCGACGGGTCCTTGACGTGGTAGCTCACGCCCTTGCCCAGTAGCCGCTCGTAGCCGGGACACTCCAGCACCCGGGGCGAGAAGGCGCCCTTCCCGCCAGCGATCACGACCGTCTTCGTCGGGTAGCGCGCCTTGTCGGTCGTGAGAATGAAGCCGTCCTCCGTGCGGACAAGTTCCTGGACCTGCTCCTCGAGACGAACGTCGGCGCCGAACTGGAGCCCCTGCTCGATCATGTTCTGCGCCAGATCGCGCGCCAGGATCTGGGGCAGCCCCCCGACGTCGTAGATGTATTTCTCGGGGTAGAGCGCCGTGAGCTGCCCCCCCAGCTCGGGGAGCGAGTCGATGATCCGGGCGCTGACTCCGCGCAGCCCGGCGTAGAAGGCGGCGAACAGCCCGGTCGGCCCGCCGCCGATGATCGTCACATCCCTCGCGTCGGCATGGATCACGTGATTACATCCGTGCTCTGGTAACTTCTATGCATGGAAAACCGTACCCGCGCACGGGCACGGCCAAATACAGCCGGCCAACCTATGCGTCCTCTTCGCCACGACGCAAGGATCGCAGCCCCGCCGCCGTGTAGTCGACCACGGCGAGGAGTCCGACGAACCCCGTCGCCAGCACGACCGGCGGTGCCCACCGCGGCGCGAGGAGCAGGACCAGCAGCGCCACGATCTGCAGCGTCGTCGCCCACTTGCCGATCGGCCGCGCCCGGAACCGGATCCGCAGACCGAACATCAGGGCGACGGCGAAGGCGACCGTGACGTAGATGTCGCGCACCAGGAGGGCCAGCAGCTCCCATAGCGCCAAATCCCCGGTGCGCACGAAGCCGATCAGCGCGGCGAAGACGAATGTCTTGTCCGCTACGGGATCCAGCAGCTCGCCGCTCCGGGTCCGATCGTCCGCGCGGCGGGCCAGCCACCCGTCGATCCAGTCACTGGCCCCTGCGATCACCACGACCACGATCCGGACCGTGACCGAATCGGTGAGCACGAACAGCGCTGCCAGCGGGAAGCGCAGCAGCGAGATCGCGTTCGGCCAGGAGAGGAGTCGCATGGATCGGTTACCGCCGCCGGCTCAGGTCCGCACCGTTTCCCTCTCGGCCTCCGCCTCGGCCGCGCCCATGCCCACCGGCTCAGGCACCGCCTCGCCCAGGTACACCCGCGAGAGCCGGTAACGCTCCAGCCCGTCTCGGAGCAGCAGCTTCACCAGCACCGCCAGCGGAACGGCGAGCAGCAGCCCGACGAAGCCGAGGAAGAAGCCGCCCACCGCGAGTGCGAGCATCACCCATACCGGATGCAACCCCACCGAGCCACCAACGATCCGTGGGCCGATCACCGCGGAGTCGAGCGCCTGTACCGCGGCGAAGACGATCGCCACCTTGAGGAAGGAGGTCAGGATGCTCCCACTGAGGAGCGAGATCAGGATCGCCGGGACCAGGCTCGCCACCAGCCCGAGGAACGGCACCAGGTTGAAGATGCCGGCGACCGCGCCGACCAGCCCGGCATAGGGGAAGCCGGCGATCCAGAGCCCGACGCCGGTGAGCAGGCCGACCGTCGCTGCGGCCAGGAGCTGGCCTCGCAGGTAGCGCGAGAGGAGCGCGTCGTACTCCCGTGCGAAGGCGACCCAGCGCTCACGCTTCCGCACGGGGATCAGCTCGGCCAGCCGCGGCGCCAGGCGGTCGTAGTCACGCAGCAGATAGAACGCCAGGATCGGCGTCAGGACCACGTAGCCACCGATCGTGAGGAGCGTGCCGATGCCGCGGCCCAGCCCGAGCACCGCGGCCCACGAGCGCTGCGCGAGCTCCTGCTGCCGATCGCGCAGGAAGGTCGTGACCTGGTCGGCGCGCAGGTTGAAGAGCGGCTCCAGCAGTCCTTCCTCACGGATGAACGGCAGGTCGAGCGCCAGCAGCCACCCCCTGAAGGCCACGGCCCAGCCCTCGATCCGGGCGAGTGCCTCCGGCGCCCGTTCGATCAGCGTCTCGACCTGCGCCGCGAGGGCGGGGATGCCGAAGGCCAGGGCGCCTGCGATCACGCCGAATACGGGCAACGCGAGGAGGGCCACGGCCACGGTGCGGGGCACGCGCCACCCTTCGAGCACAGCCACGACCGGACCCAGGATGTAGGCCAGCGTCAGGGCGAGCAGGAACGGCGCGAGGAGGAAACCCGTCGTCTCGAGCACCCAGAGCAGGACCAGCAGCGCGGAGCCGATCACGAGCAGGGTGTGCTTACGCGTGCCCGCGTACGGGGAAAGCAGGAGCAGCAGCAGGAAGAAGACGGTGAACGGGGTGAGCACGCCCCGAAGCGTGTAGAAGAAGATGCCCAGCACGAGGAACACCACCGCCCCGTACACGAGACGCCAGTCCGCCGGGATCGACGTCCGCTTCATCGCTTGCCTCGATTCACGCTGTGTGGGTTCGTGTCGTCGTCACGACTGCAGTCTGCTGAGAGGGAGGACAGGCACAACAGCCGTCGTGCCTACTCCCCTTCATCGATGCGCCCCGCGGGCACGGCCTCGATCGCCGCGCGCAGGACCTCACGGGCGTTCTCGTAGGTGATGGTGCGCATCGCCTCGTCGGGCGGCAGCCAGACGCAGTCCGTGATCCCCTCCTCGAACTGCGGCCGGGGCTCGCCCTCCAGCGACTCGACCAGATAGAAATGACAGAACTTGTGGATCAGACGGCCGCGGTCACGGAAGTACCAGTCGATGGTCGGCAACTCGCACTCCGCCTTGAGACCGCTCAGCCCGGTCTCTTCCTCGATCTCGCGCAGCGCCGCCTCTTCAGGCGTTTCCTCACCCTCGACGTGCCCCTTCGGCAGCCCCCAGTTCTCGTACGGGTCGCGGATCAGCAGAAAGACGACGTCGCCCCCGCTCCTGCGGTAGACGACCCCGCCCGCACTGGTCTCGATCCGCGCGCGCTGGCGCCCGCCCCGGCGACGTCCGCCGTTGCCCTTTCGACTCCGACCTCGCTTAGCCACGAATCACGTGTTCCGCGATCTGTACCGTGTTCGTCGCGGCACCTTTGCGCAGGTTGTCCGCGACCACCCAAAGATGTAGCACGCCCGGCAGATCCCGATCCAGGCGGATGCGTCCCACCACGACGGGATCGGTCCCCGCCGCATCACGCGGCAGTGGATCGCGCTCCGCCTCCGCCGTCCGGACACCCGGCATCGCCTCGAGCGCCTCGATCGCCTCCACTCGCGTGAGCGGCCGTTCGGTCTCGAGCGTCATCGCCACCGCGTGCCCCACGGCCACCGGCACCCGCACGCACGTCGCGGCCACCGGCAACTGCGGCAGGCCCAGGATCTTGCGGCTCTCCTGCCGGATCTTCTCCTCCTCCTCGTTCCAGCCGTCCTCGTCGCGTGGGCCGATCGAGGGGATCAGGTTGCCCGCGATCGGCACCCCAAACGGCGACGACTCCGCACTCCGCCCCGCGATCTCGGCCTCCAGCGCGGCCACGCCGTCCTGACCCGCACCGGACACCGACTGGTACGTGCTGGCCATCACTCGCCGCAACCCCGCCACCCGGCGGATCGCCTCGAGTGCGACCGCCATCTGTATGGTTACGCAATTCGGGTTCGCGATGGTCCCCAGCGGCCGCTCCGCGATGCGCTCGGCATTGATCTCCGGCACCACGAGCGGCACCTCCGGGTGCAGGCGCCAGGCGGACGAGTTGTCCACCACGACCGCACCCTCGTCCGCCGCCCGCTGCGCCCATTCACGGCTGCGCGCGGAGCCGGCAGAGAAGAGTGCGACCGCGCAGTCTCTGAAGATGCCCGGCTCGGGAACGCGCACCTCCCACTCCCGGCCTCGCCACTCGAGACGGGTGCCTCGTGAACGCTCGGACGCCAACGGCACCAGTTCGTCCACCGGGAACTCCCGCTCTTCCAGCACCTGCAGCATCGTGCGACCGACGGCGCCCGTCGCCCCTAGAACCGCCACCTTCACGATCGAATCTCCTCTCCAAGACGAAACGCCTCATGCAATGCGCGCAACGCCGCCTGCTCCTTACCGACATCGATCAACAGCGAGATCGAGATCCCGGAAGTCGACACGCCGTAGACCTCGACGTCGGACTCCAACAGGACTTCGAATGCCCTCGCGTACACACCCGGCCGGTCGTGCATCCCGGTCCCCACCAGCGCCAGGCGCGCCAGATCCTTGCGGATGTCCACAGCGACCCCGCCCAGTTCGTCGATCAGACCGCGGCATACCTCCAGCGTCTCGTCCAGCACCGCCTCGCGGATCGAGAGCTGGAGCTGGCACGTGCCGTCCGCCCCTTCGGCCTGGGCGACCATGTCGACACTCACCCCCGCATGGGCAAGGCGGCTGAGCGCCATGCTCGTGGTCCGCATGCCGACCGGCAGTCCTCGCAGGACGAGACGAGCGTAGCCACCATCGACGGCGATCCCGGTCAGATACAGCTCCTCCATGCCACGCTCCTTGTACGTGATCACGGTTCCGCCATCACCGTCTTCGCGGAAGGTCGACAGCACCCGGATCGGTACGCCGAAACGGGCGCCGATCTCGACCGCACGCGGGTGCAGCACCGTAGCCCCCGCGTACGCCAGCTCCAGGACCTCCTCGTAGTCCACCCGCTCGATCCGCCGCGCCGAAGGCACGTGCCGCGGATCCGCCGTGTAGACACCGTCTACGTCCGTGCAGATGTCGCAGCATTCTGCACCGAGCGCCGCCGCCAGCGCCACCGCGGTCGTGTCCGAGCCGCCCCGACCCAGTGTCGTCACCTCCCGGGTCGGACTTACGCCCTGGAAGCCGGCGACGATCACGATCCGGCCCGCGGCCAACTCCTCACGCACCCGCGTCGCCCGAACCTCGAGAATCCGCGCGCCGGTGTGCGTCGTGTCCGTGATGATCGCCGCCTGCGATCCCGTGAAGCTGATCGCCTCCGCGCCGGCATCGCGGATCGCCATGGCGAGGAGCGCCATCGCGATCCGCTCCCCCGCCGTCAGCAGCATGTCCAACTCCCGCGGATGCCGCCGCCGCGGGTCCGGGCTCACCTGCTGCGCCAGCTTAAGGAGATCGTCCGTCGTATCCCCCATGGCCGAGACCACGACCACGAGATCCTTCCCACGACGCCGCTCCTGCATCACTCGCCGCGCCACCGCTCGAATTCGCTCGGGCGTCGCGACCGAGCTCCCGCCGAACTTCAGTACTAGAGTCGCCACGAACGACGAACTCTGCAAATCCCGGCCCGCAAGTGGGCCGGTCGGAGGCCGGCGGGAACGGCCGCCTTCGGCGGCGGGGGCAGTGCGGGGGACGGCCCTTGGGCGGCCGTTCCCGCGCCGCTGCGCGGCGCCTAGAAGATCTCCAGCTTGATGTACTTCCTCGGATTCGCCCTGAAATCCGTCAGCAGATCCTGGAGCAGGGCGTTCGTACGAATCAGGTCGAGGTAGAGCGTGGAGTCGGCGAGCATAAGCCCCAGGCTGCCCTCGCCGCGCTCGATGCGCGTCGCGATCGAGCCGACCGCGCGCAGTGTCGTATCGGCGCGGAGCGCCATTTCGCGAAGCCCGCTGCTGGCGTGCAGCAGTTCCGAGCTGAGCGCATCGATCTGAGCCGTCGCCCGCTCCACGTTGTCCACGATGGAGGCGATCTCGCCGTTCGCGACGGCGGCGTCGACCTGTGCCATCGCGCGCTTGACCGCGACCGCCGCCTCGCCCAGCGTCTCCGTCGTACGGCTCAGGTTGTGCGCCACCTCCTCGACGGCTCGCTGCTGGGTGCCGACCAGCCCGGTGAGCTGCTCGCTCACCGTCTGAATGTTGTCGATCGCCTTGCGCACGTTCACCGCAGTCTCCTCGGTGAACGCGAGTTCGACGCGGTCGCTCAGCGTGGCCAGGTTGCGGGCGATCTCGTCGGCGA
Organism: uncultured bacterium; assembly: GCA_937995995.1. GTDB lineage: Bacteria > Gemmatimonadota > Gemmatimonadetes > Longimicrobiales > RSA9 > CALBZE01. The sequence continues at coordinate 242 of CALKIP010000284.1, read as the reverse complement.
CCGCCGTGAGCTGCCCCATGTCCGGTAGCGAGTACCCAGGCAGGACGTTGGGATCGGGCGATTCGGCGAAGTCGTAGCGCGGGAACCGGCTGCGCGGGTGGATCTCGGCCTGCCAGTCGCCGAAGAGCGACTCGGGCGAGACGATCACGACCGGGTCCTCGGGGATCGGCGCCGAGCCGTCGACCCGTAGACGCACGATGATCCCCGTGCCTCCCGGCTCGAAGGTGATGTCCTGGACCCGC
>CALKIP010000283.1 GCA_937995995.1 uncultured bacterium | reverse complement strand
CATAGGGGATTCTGCTGTGTGACTGGAGTTCAGACGTGTGCTCTTCCGATCTGAGCGCCGAGCTTGAAGCCTGCGGCCAGCAGCAGGATGTGCCCGGGCGGGTACTGCGACACCCAGCCGTTCGGCGTCACAATGGTGTTCTGGATATGCCAGAACGCGCCATCCGGACCGACCGGCCCGGCGAGTTTTCCCGCGGCGATATAGCGCGCGTGGACGAGCTGGGCCATGGCGTCGATGAGGTTTGGCTTCCCCTCGAGAACCAGGAGAGAGAAGGCGAGCGTGAGCAGGCCGCTCAAGCCGGCGAGGGCCAGGGCGAACGGGAGCGTGCGTGGTACGAGGAGCAGGTCGCCGAGGCGGGCGAGGCGCTGCTCCAGCGCCCGGGGCCGCACGAGCCGGGCGAGAATAATCGCGGGAATGAGCGCGAGCAGTGCGCCGGACCAGAGGATCCCCGCCGTCACTTCACTCAGTGCCGCCGTCGCCTGGCCGGCCAGGCCGGTCTCCCACAGTGGAAGGAGCCGGTAGAACGGAACGACGGTCAGCAGGACGAGCAGGCCGCCGAGGCAGCGGCGGAGCTTCCCGATGATCGTCGCCCGCCCCGCATGGTCGCCGCCGAGGGCGGCTCGCGCCACGTCGCGCATTGAATCACCAATTCTTCAATCAGGGTACGGCCCGTCTCACTTCCTTCGAACCGGCCGCCGCTTTCCAATCCGCCGACGGCTCGTCCGCCAGCACACCGGTACAGATGAACCATCATCCGGCCATCCACCACGTGTGGCGTCCTTGCCCGGTTCTGTCGTTCAGAGCCTCGAGCATAATCACGTTATGCCCCCCCGGGCCCGGTGTGCAAGGCACTGGTTCTGCACCTCGACTCCAGCTCTCGCTCAGCTATGGGACGGGCGGGGACGTGTCCTGCGGCGCATCTTTGATCCTTCACCGTGCGCTTGTCCTCGTCCTGCCGCCCACCCAACTTCCAACCTTGGAACTTCCAGGACGGGTAGTTTCACCCCGCAAGGATCGAGACGAACAAGCCAGCGTCCATCCGGGATCGCGATGCCGAATGGCGTGAGCTCTCCGCCGTGTGGAACCGTCCTCGACCCGACCTCGTCTTCATCCTGGGCCGGCGAAGGGTCGGCAAGAACTACGTCCTCGCGCGGTTCACCCGTGCGGTCGAGGGCATCTACTACCAGGCGACGAAGCGAACCGAGAAGGAGCAGTTGACGAACCTGACGCGGATCGTGGGCGAGCATTTCGGCGACGCCGCACTCCTGCACGGAGTCTCCTTTCCCGACTGGGAAGCGCTGTTCGGCTACTTGACGCGTCGAACCGAGGGGAAGCGGTTCCTACTGGTACTGGACGAGTTCCCTTATCCGGCCTCCGCGGCGCCTGCACGGCCCTCTCCACCAGGCACGCAAGGTCCACTTCGCGCTTTTCTCGGGACGCGGACTGGCCGATGCCGAAGTTCATGCCGAAGTAAAGGCCGGCACGGTGCTGCACCTCGGCATCGACGAGATGTTCCCGGACGGCGCTGCGGCCGGCGGATCGTAGGCTCGTAACCGCGATGGCGCCATTCGGCCATCTTCCGGCAGCAGCCGCTCCGCCACGAGAGCGGTGAAATACTCCGTGAGTGCGACCACCCCGATCGGCACGGTACGCGGGCGAAGATGGCGATTCCGGCGAATGGGTGGAGGTGGGCGGTCGCGAAACTCCTTGACATCCCTCCCCCGCCACATCTACCTTGGCTCCTCCCCACCGATCGAGTTCCCGTTGAATATGTAAGAATGCCGGACCATGGCGGTCCGGGCCCGCCACGCGTACCGGGTGTGGCGCGACCCGTGGAAGGGAGAGTGTTCGGCCGTGTTGCGACGAAACATGCGCGCGAAGCCGCCTGGTGGTTTCACGATCATCGAGCTACTGGCCACGTTTATCCTTATCGGGTTCATGGCGGCCATTGCGGCACCGCGTTTCGGTCAGGCAATGGCGTCGAACCGCGTGAAAAACGCGGCGGCCGTGCTACGGGCGGACATGGAGCTCGCCTTCTCTCTCGCTTCTCGCCAGGGGGCCCCGGTTCGGATCGAGGTGGATGGGGGCGCTCTCGTCTACAGGATCAAGAATCGCGCGGACGACGAGACGCTGCATGAACGCCGCTTCGGCGCCGGCTCCGACTTCCCACTCAACTCACTCGCCCCATCGCAGGATGAGATCGTGGTCTATCCCAACGGTCTCGCCTCCGGCCCCCTGGAAGTGACGCTGGCTTCCGGAAACCGCACCATGCAGGTACGGATGACACGGACCGGCCTCGTGCGCACGGAGGGATCGTGAGACAGCCGCAAACTCTGCAGCGGCCGGGGTTCACGCTGGTCGAGGTGCTGGTGGCGATCGTGATCCTCGCCGTGGTCTTCATGGGACTCGTGCCCGTGCTCCTTCGGGGCGCGGAGCACCAGAGGCGGGCTCAGGCCGATGCGGTGCGCCAGGCGGGGCTCATGGCCGAAGCCAATCGCTTTCAGGCACTTCCGTTCGATTCACTGGCGATCTACGAGTCGGCCAGTCCGTGGTGCCAGGAGGTGCCGGGGATGAGCAGGAATCAGCAGGTTTGCGTGACCGTCTCCGCCGTCTCGTCGAAGGAAAAGCGGATCGAGGTCGTCATATCGCCAGCCGAGGAAGATCGTGTGCTCGGGTTGCGTGAAGACACAGTGGAGTTCAGACGGACGCGATAGCCCAATGAAATCACTCGACTCTCGCGCTGTACGTCCGGGCCTCTCGCTGGTCGAGCTGGTCGTCACGCTGGTCATCGCCGGTGTGATCGGCGCCGCGCTCACGGGCCTGTTCCTGAATCAGTCACGCCTGGTCCAGCACCAGGAAGCGTCCTTCGATGCCCGTTCGGTGCCTCGCGCCGCGATGAGACTCCTCGAGGCCGAGTTGCGTCGCCTGGACGCGGAGGGTGGCGTGGAAGAGGCGACTGCCACGCGTATCGCGATTCGCGTCCCCTATGCCTTCGGCGTCGTATGCGGGCCGTACAGCAGCGGGCTGTCCGTAGCGCTCCTGCCGACGGACTCCGTGCTCCTCGCCGAGGCCGACTACTCGGGATACGCGTGGCGCAAAGCCGACGAGTACTATGCATACGTGCCCGCCGGCGCGCTGACCGCGGGAACGTCGAGCGACGTAACCACCTGCACTTCCGCAAACCTGAAGATTCTCGATGATGGGCAGGCCGTGCGTGTGGCACCGGCGGCTGCGGCCCCCAGCGGAACACCGGTCTTCCTGTATCAGCGCATCGCCTACGAGTTCCGGGAGATCCCCGGGGGCTCGGGCGAGACGGAACTCTGGCGCATAGTGCAGACCACGGGGTCGGAGGAGGTGGTTGCCGGGCCGTTCGGGCCGGACTCACGCTTCGCCTTTCACCTCCCTGGTCATGCCACGGCCCAGGCTGCCGCGCCACAGCTGGACCTGATTCGCGGAATCGAGGTCGTACTCGAGGGGCGCTCGGAGTACCCGACCGGTCCCGGGGAGCCGGCAGCAGAGGCGCCGCTGACGGTTTCCGTATTCTTCAAGAATCGGGTGCGGTGAGTGCACCCGAGGAGGCAGAGATCATGAAACTCGACGCGCAGCGTTCCGGTTTCGTTCTCCCTGTCGCACTTCTCCTCGTCGTGGTAGTGACGGGTGGAGTATTCGCGACCTACAGCCAGCTTTCCGGAGAACGGCGCATCCGGAGCACCGAAGACGGCGCCGACAGGGCACACATGTACGCCGAAACGGGACTCGAACTCCTCGTGACCCGGTGGAAGAGCCTCGGCGTCAACGCCCCGGGCGCCGAGTGGGATTCGGTAGCGATCGAAATCCCGCACTCCCCCGGCGACTCGGCGTACGTCGTCCTCCACCGTATCCGGCCGAAGATCGACGCCACCACACCCGCACTCTATGCGATACGCTCGACTGGCGTGTGGAAGCGGCCCGACTGGCCGGGTGCGCCGGAGGCGCGTCGCACGGTAGCCCGAATGGCCGAGTGGTTCGACGGGACCCTGGATGTGAAGGCGGGTTGGCAGAGCCTGACCGGCCTACGCAAGAACGGCAATTCGGGGGAGCTGAGCGGGGTGGATGCATGTGGCATGCAAGCTCCGGTCGCAGGTGTCGCGGTTCCCAAGAATCCGGGGTACATCGGACATACCGGTCCTACCCAGGGTTCCCCGCCCGTGGACTACACCGGCGACACGCCAGAGGAAGCCGCCAACAGTGTCGGCATCGACTGGCCGGCGATCATCAGCGGAAAGGGCATGGACTTCGATGTAGTCGTCCCGGACTCCCCGTGGCCTAACAATTTCGACGATTGGCCCGTCATTTTCGTGGACAATCGGGGTGGGCCGACGTTCGACCTCCCAAGCAGTGGCAGAGGGCTTTTGATCGTCGGCGGCGATATCACGATCGGGGGCAACACAGACTGGGACGGAGTCATCATGGTCGGCGGGACGCTCACCTCCAACGGGATCAACCGCGTGGAAGGCGCCACCATCACGGGACTCAATGTGCAGCTCGGAGACCATGTGGGCATTAGCGACGTCGGCAACGGCGTGAAGTACTACCGCTATCACTCCTGCAACGTGGCCAAGGCGATGCAGAGCCTATCGGGCTTCAACACGTACGAGAATACGTGGACCGACGGCTGGGACATGTACTGAGTCGTGTGCGGGCCGAATAGGCACGGCCCGCATTCGGGACCATGCCGCTCGAACGGCTTGTCTCCGCAGAACGGTCCCGTAATCAGCAAGCACACGGAAGGGGCGGCGCGCCTCGATGGCGCGCCGCCCCTTCCGATTCCTACACACCACACCCTTCCCCTACACCCCCTCCCCCACCGCCACCCCCAGTGCCTCGCGCCACCCCGCGATCTCCCCCACCACCGCCTCCGTCGCCGCACAGTCCAGCACCGAGTACGCCGGCCTCATCGCGGGCCGCGGGAACTCCGCCGTCGTCACGGGCGTGATCTCCACCTCGACGCCAGCCAGCCGCAGCGCTTCCCTGGCCAGCCCGTACCACGTCGTCTCACCGCGGTTGC
>CALKIP010000282.1 GCA_937995995.1 uncultured bacterium | reverse complement strand
ATAAACCTTTCCATGCCATCTTACTATTCCTCCCCATCGACGCGGTAGCAGCTAACCCCGGTTCACCTTTCCACAGAACAGGCACGGCGCAAGCGCCACCGTCTTCTTCATTTCCAGCATTCCTCCTCCTCGTCGCCACGGCCGCGCCGGCCGGCACACACTCCGCCGTGCGTCGCACCTGGCGCGCCATGGTATGACCATGTAGTAATGTAATTCGGGGATGCCGGGGCGACAACCGGCCCAGGCGCGGAGAGGGCGGCGGGGCCTGTCGACCGTGTGCGGCCAAGCGCGTCACCCGGCGGCCCGGTTGGGCGACATTGTGGCCCCGACACGGGCCGTGAGCCCGGAGGCTCAGGCCCGTGCCAGCAGCCGTCCGACGAGTGCCTCGTTGCTGTCCGCCTGTCGCATGAGTGCGAGCAGGGTATTCATCGCATCGGCGGGGTTCGAGCCGGCGAAGTCACGTCGGAGCAGGCTGGCGGCCGCGAGGGCGTCCTCGGAGAGGAGGAGCTCTTCGCGCCTCGTCGCACTGGCCACCAGGTCGATGGCCGGGAAGATCCGCTTGTCCGCCAGCTCGCGGCTGAGGACGAGTTCACTGTTGCCGGTTCCCTTGAACTCCTCGAAGATCACCTGATCCATGCGCGAGCCGGTGTCGACGAGTGCTGTGGCGATGATCGTGAGCGATCCGCCGCCCTGCTTCGGGTCGACGCTGCGGGCGCTGCCGAGGAAGCGCTTCGGCTTCTCGAGCGAGCTCGCATCCAGGCCGCCTGTGAGCGTTCGGCCGGTGCCGGACTCGATGGCATTGTAGGCCCGTGCCAGTCGGGTGATGGAGTCCAGGATCAGGACCACGTCCTCGCCCATTTCGACCAAGCGCCGGGCGCGCTCGAGCGTGATCTCCGCGACTGCCACGTGCTGGTCCGGTGGACAGTCGAAGCTCGAGGCTATGACCTCGCCAAAGCCGCACGCCTCCATCTCCGTGACCTCTTCCGGACGCTCGTCGACGAGGAGAATGAAGAGCTTGCATTCCGGGTGATTGGTGGCGATCCCCTCGGCGACGCTCTGAAGCACCGTCGTCTTCCCGGCCTTGGAGGGGGCGACGATCAGCGCGCGCTGCCCCTTGCCGAAGGGGCAGAAGAGGTCGATGACGCGGTTGGTGTAGTCCGGCTGCCCACGGCGCGTAATGTCGCACTCGAGCGTGAGCTGCTCCTGGGGGTGGAGCGCGCTGAGGCGTGGGAAGTCCGGACGGCGCCTCATCTCCTCGGGTGGGCGTCCGTTGACGGCGTCGATACGGGTGACCGGCGGGCTCTTTCCCCGCCCGGGTGCCTTGCCCACCGCGCCCTCGATCTCGTCACCCGTGCGTAGGCCGAACTGCTGGATCAGCTTCTGCGACACGTAAAAGTCGCTGTTGCCGGGGAGATAGCCGGCCTCCCGGCGGCGGATGAATCCCGAACCGCTGCCCAGGACCTCCAGAATCCCCAGGTGTTCACTTTCTGTCACGCTTGTACTCCGCTGAAAAGTGGATGGTGCACACACCCGTCCCGTGCGGACAGCGCGGCTTGCGGCCGTCCGTGGGTGGGCAGACTCGATATCTCTTGCTAGATTCCTGCAAAATGAAACGTTTCGTCAAACCCCGCGCCAACGCGCCCGGAGGGGCGGCGCGGAAGGGGGCGTCGCATGTCGATTACCACGAAGAACGAGCCCGTTGTCGCGAGTTCCACGGAGATCCGCTCGCACTTTCCGGCGCTCGAGCGGATCCACGCCGGGCATCGGGTCATCTACCTCGATGGCCCCGGAGGTACGCAGGTGCCGCGCCAGGTGGTGGAGGCGATGACCGATTACCTCATTCACCACAACGCGAACACCCATTGGGAATACCCCTCAAGTGCCGAAACGGACGCCGCGATCGCGGCCGCACGCCAGGCGTTCGCGGACTTCCTGGGCGCTGCGCCGGACGAGGTCGCCTTCGGCGCGAACATGACCACGCTGACCTTCCATCTGGCACGGGCATTGGGCCGTGGCTGGCAACCCGGTGACGAGGTGGTCACGACCGAGCTCGACCATCACGCGAACATCGCGCCATGGCGTGCACTCGAGCGCGACTTCGGGATCCGCGTCCGGTCGGCCAGGATGGTGCCGGAGACGGGCCAACTCGATTGGGACGATCTCGAACGCTGCATCAACGAGCGCACGCGGCTCCTCGCGGTCGGTGCGGCATCCAACGCGATCGGTACCATTTCCGATGTGCGCCGGGCGGCCGACATGGCCCACGCGGCCGGTGCGCTCATATTCGTCGACGCCGTGCACCTGGCAGCACACGCGCCGCTCGACGTCCGTGCCCTGGATTGCGACTTTCTGGCCTGCTCGGCATACAAGTTCTACGGTCCGCACATCGGTGTGCTCTACGGCCGGCGCGCACTCGTCGAATCGCTCGATGTGCCCCGCCTCGAGCCGGCGCCGGACGAAGCGCCCGAGCGGCTGGAGACCGGCACGCAGAACCACGAGGGGATCGTCGGCGCCGCCGCGGCCGTCGACTTCCTGGCATCGCTCTCACAGGGTGGAACGCGTCGGGAGCGCCTCCTGATGACACTCACCGAGCTGCACGCTCGAGGCGTCGCGCTCGCGCGGCGGCTGTGGGACGGGCTCACCGCGATCGAACGGGTCCGGCTCTACGGTCCCGGGCCCGACCAGCCGCGTACGCCGACGATCTCCTTCGTGGTCGATGGGATCGCCTCCAGGGAAATGGCCCGGCGGCTGGCTGAGTCCGGAATCTTCGTCTCGCACGGGGATTTCTATGCCTCGACCGTCGTCGAGCGGCTCGGTCACTCCGAAGACGGGCTGGTCCGAGTCGGCTCGGCCTGCTACACCACAGAAGAGGAAGTCGACCGCCTCATCGAGACCGTGGCCCGGGTCGCCTGCTGAGACCCGGGCTCCGGAGCCGTACACGATTCTACGCCTTTCGGCGGTCACAGATCCCGTCTGTCGAGTGCGCCAAGACCGAGCAAGGGATACCCTTGGCGGGGAACACCTGAAGGGATGGATTCCCAAGATACGGTCTGCCCTTCGGAAAGGCCAGATTATGGTTGTATTCTGGCCCTGTTCCTTGTAAATTTACAGGTGCGACAAGAGGCCGGCGGCACCGATCGGACACCAGATCAGCGCGCGAGCACTCCGCGCTGATCCGTCCCATCGGCCCCCGGCCTTTGTTTGAGGTTGAGGATAGGGGAGAGTGGGTAGGAGATAGGGGAAAATCGACTGCGACGAGTGATTTCCCGGTCCGCGGCGTTGCCGGAACTTCCGGAGGGGCGCCGACCCGCCACTATCCTCCAGACAAGGAGAATCATGACGTTTGAAGAACTGACGTCGTCTGAGGCGCTGCTTGCCGGGATCCGTGATCTCGGGTGGCAGGCGCCGACGCCGATCCAGGCCAAGGCGATCCCGGCGGCGCGCGAGGGGCGCGACGTGGTCGGCATCGCCCAGACGGGCACCGGCAAGACGGCGGCCTTCCTCCTTCCCGCGCTGGAGCGGCAGATCGATCGTGAAGGGCTGCATACGCTGGTGCTGTGCCCCACGCGCGAGCTCGCCCAGCAGGTGGCGGAGGATGCACGGGCGTTGCTGAAGCACTCCGAGCTGTGGGTCGGGGAGATCTACGGCGGCGTGCCGATCGGGCCCCAAATCCGCGACCTTCGGGCCGGATTCGACGTGATCGCGGCCACGCCTGGCCGCCTGCTCGACCACATCGAGCGCGGGACCGTGGACCTCTCCGAGGTCGAGGTCCTGATCCTGGACGAGGCCGACCGGATGCTGGACATGGGATTCCGCCCGCAGATCGAGGCGGTGCTCGCGGCGCTTCCGGAGGACCGGACGACCATGCTCTTCTCGGCCACCATGCCGAATGGCGTGCACGCGCTCGCCCTCAGGATCCTGAAGGATCCGATCTGGGTCGAGGCGACGCCGCAGTCGACGGCCGCGGAGAAGGTGGAGCAGTCCGTCTACCCCGTGATGCCGGACAAGAAGGTGCCGCTGCTCCTCGAGCTGCTCGGCCGTGACGACAGCCAGCAGGTGCTGGTCTTCACCCGCACCAAGGTCGGGGCGGACCTGTTGCACACACGGCTGCAGGCCGCAGGGATCAACGTCACCGTTCTGCACGGCGACCGGGACATGCGCCAGCGGCAGAGGGCGCTCGACGCCTTTACCGATGGGGAGATCCGGGTGCTCGTCGCGACGGATGTCGCCCAGCGCGGGCTGGACATCGAGGGCATCAGCCACGTCATCAACTTCGACGTGCCGCAGAACCCGGAGGACTACATCCACCGGATCGGCCGGACGGGCCGCGCCGGGGCGAGTGGGATGGCGATCACCTTCCTGACCCCGGGCGAGCTGGCCTACATCCATGCCATCGAGCGTGTCCTCGGCAGCAAGCTGCCCCGCGGGAACGTGCCCGGTCTGACCGCCGCCTTCTCCGGCGACGCACCGGCGCGACCGATGCCCCGAGTCAATCGCGCGGGCGGTCGGCTCGGCAGCCGTCGCGGTGAGGGGCTCACGCCCGAACAGCTCAAGGAACTGCTGAAGGTCGGTTGAGCCGGGCTCGCCCCGACCGGCTCGATCCCACCTCACGCCGCCGGCTTCGGCAGCACCGATACCAATACGGCGATGTAGTGGCATGCACTCCCGCCGAGCACGAACAGGTGCCAGATCGCGTGGTTGAAGCGGATACGCCCGTCATTGGCGTAGAACCACACTCCGGCCGTGTAGAAGATCCCGCCCGCGAGTAGCCAGACGAATCCCGCCGTCGGGATCGTCTCCAATAGCGGACGCATTGCGGGCAGGATCGCCCAGCTCATCCCCAGGTACAGCCCGGTCGAAAGGCGCGGATACCGTCCGAAGCAGTGCACCTTGAAGATCACCCCGCCCAGGGCACACAGCCATACCAACGAGAAAAGGAGCCAGCCCAACCGGCTGTGCTCGAGGTTGATCAGGAGAAACGGCGTGGATGTGCCCGCGATCAGCAGGAAGATCGCGCAGTGGTCGATGATCCGCAGCCGATGCTTCATTCGAGGGTGATGAAGGCTGTGGTACAGCGTCGATGCCGCGTAGAGACCGACCAGCGTGGTGCCGTAGATGGCACAGCTGACGATGTGGAGCGTGCCCCCGTGATCCGACGCCAGGATGAGGAGGACCGCGAATCCCGCAAGGCTCAACCCCAGTCCCACCCCGTGGGTCACGCTGTTTGCGATCTCCTCGGCTATACGGCCAAGATCGTCTCCGTGCTGCACTTCAACACTCCAGCGCGGACGCGGGAAAGTGAGTCCGCGTACTCCGGCATTCCTTCTGGCTACGTGCTTTCGATCGTCCTACTCACCTCCGATCATCCCCCAGTTACTGAAAGATTCGGGCCGTGGACCATTATCGTGATCGCGGCCGCCGCACTGGCGGGGGTCGAGCCGTCTGCGGCTTCGCGGAGCGTGGTTG
>CALKIP010000281.1 GCA_937995995.1 uncultured bacterium | reverse complement strand
GCGCCCTGCTCGGCGTCGGTGGACCGGTGCTTGCGGTTCCGGCACTCGTGGTCCTCGGTGTGCCGATCGTTCCGGCAGTCGCGGTGGCGCAGCTCCAATCGATCTTCATCGCTGCGTTCGCCACCGTCGGCTACGCCGTGCAGGGTGCGGTCTCCTGGCCGCTGGCACTGCTCGTCGGCGTGCCGGAGGTGATCGGCGTCGTCGTCGGCTGGCGCGTCGCGCAGCGTGCCGCGCCGGGTCGCCTGAAGGTGGCACTCGGCGTCCCGCTCGTCGCCGTCGGCACATACCTGCTGCTCTGATTCGCAAGGGGTTGCGACACGAAACTTCGAGGTAGTGCATGAGCGGTAGGTTCGATCCAGAGCGGTACGGCCCGATCCGGCGGTTCTTTCGCAAGTACGGGCTGGCCTTCGTCATGGTGGCCAGCTACTTCGGATCGGGATCGATCTTCATAGCCAGCGACGCCGGGCTGCGGTACGGCTACTCCCTGATCTGGGCCGCCATCGCGGCCACGGTGATCGGTCTCTTCGCCCAGGACATGAGCGCGCGGGTCGGCATCTTCGGCGGCCCGCTCATGAGCTTCGTCAGACGAAAACTCGGCCAGCCGCTCGCGCTGCTGATCGCGCTGTGGCTCAGCTTCGGCTGCATCCTGTGGACGCTGGAGCTGACCGCCGCCGTCGGCGCGGGCCTCTCGCAGCTCCTCGGCGGCGCGATCGGCTGGCAGCCCCTCGCCGTCTTCGCCGGGCTCATGGCCATCCTCGCCGGAATTCGCGGCTACGACGCGCTCGAGCACCTGATGACCGGGATGATGGTCGCGCTGCTCCTGATCTACGTCGTCGTCGGCATCGCCGCGCAACCCGATCCGGCCGGCATCGTGGCCGGGCTCTTTCCGGGTGCGGAGCTCGGCCAGCCGGGCGCCATTCTCGCCGTTGCCGCACTCCTCGGGACCACGGCGCTCTGGCCCAACTTCTTCCTGGAATCGATCCTGGTCGAGGAGAAGGGCTGGACCAGCCGGGAAGACATACCGACCGTGCGGAAGGACTTGATCCTGGGCTACAGCGTCGGTGGCATCATCACCGTCGCGATCCTGGTCGTCGCCGCCGCGGTCCTGCCGCAGATGGGGATCACGGAGTTCGACTCGTTCCTCACGCCGGGCTTCGCCCTGGCGAGCGTGCTGGGCGAGTGGGCCATGCTGCTCTTCGTGATCGGCGCCATCGCCGCGGCCTTCAACAGCATCGTGCCGATCATGTGGGCACCGGCCTACATGATCCCCGAAGCACTCGGCCGCGACCCCGACAGCGACAGCCGCGAGTTCAAGGTCATCTTCGTTCTCTTGACCGCACTGGGCAGCCTCTCGCCGCTCGTGCACCAGGTGACCGGGCTCAGCGTGGTCGATATGATCATCCTCTTCCCCACCTTCAACGGCATCTTCGGCCTGCCGCTCACGGTGGTGCTCCTCCTGTGGGCGGTCAACGACAAGGAGATGATGGGCGAGGAGCGAAACCACGTGGGGCTGAACATTGCCGGTGCGATCCTGATCCTCCTGTCCTTCACGCTGGCGACGCTCTCGCTCGAGGGCTTCGTCACGGCGATAGTGGGAACGGCGCCGTGACCTAGGTGCCGGGGTGCGGGCCCGTCGCTCCGGGCGGGCCCACCCGGGCACTCGTGACTCCGTGCGATCTGGCGACGGACCGGTGGCTCCGGTCCGCCGTGCCCCGCCGGGGGGAACCGACGCGTGCACTCGCCGTATACGTCCATCGTGCCCCATCGTCGTAACTCTCAGCAGGACAATTCGATGTACAAGCTCGGACGCACCCGCGCCGCGCTCCTGGTCGTGCCTCTGTGTGCGGCCGCGCTGGCGTGCGCCCAGGCGCCAGACGCCGGTTCCGAAGCTCGGCCCCGCGCCGGGGCCAAACTGGAGCAGCCTACCCGCGAACCGCCGAGCCTGGAGGCAGAGCTGAGCCGCGAGCTCGAGCGGATCGCCGCCCGTGCCGACTCGGTCGATGCGATCTTCCGCCCGCTGCCGCTGCTTCGACCGGCGGACGAGACCGCACTGCGCCGCTACCCCAACCGCGCACACGTCGCACGGGCGCAGCGCCTCGGCATCCCTCGCTCCGCCGGCGCCACCGCACGGGACGAGCTTCTGGAGTCGGGCCGCCTGATCGAGCTCGAGGACAGCACGGCGTACTGGGTGGTGCGGGAACTGAACCGTTCCGTGGCCCTCGTCGTCCCGGACACGAGGGCGCTCCTGGTCGAGATCGGCGAGCGCTTCCAGGCGCGCCTGGCCGAGTTGGGCGCGCCGCCGTTCCGCTTCGAGATCTCCTCCGTTCTCCGCACCGCCGAGGACCAGGCGGCGCTACGCCGGCGCAATGCGAACGCGGCTAGCGGCGTGAGCGCCCACGAGTACGGCACCACCGTCGACATCGCCTACAACGGCTTCGCGGCGCCGGCCTCTACCGATGCTTCCACCGCCGCTCTCGCGGGTGCTTCGACGCGTATTTCCAAAGGCGCGCTCGCTGATGCCTCCACGGGCACCGCAGCATCCGACGGCGCTGCGGGCGCTCCACTGGCCGTCCATCTCGCGGCCATCGAGACCGCGATGCTCGAGCGGGTCGCGGGGCGGCGGTCGGGCGAGCTGAAGGCGATCCTGGGCGGGGTGCTACGGGAGTTGCAGACGGAAGGCAAGGTCCTGGTCACGCTCGAGCGGCAGCAGCCGGTCTACCATCTGACCGTCGGGCGCCGGCTGGAGTAGGGCCGGCCACGCTCCGGTCCGGACCGGGATCTCACACACGGATCCGAGGTCGGTACGGACCTGCCCGACTTGACACGGACGCCTACGCCAGCGACTCTGGTTGCGGGGTGCGCTCGGGCCCAGCGGGCCCGGGTGCACCTTTGTCGTTCAACCGGCGCGGTCCACCGCGCAAGCCACACAGTAAGGAGTCAGACCGTAATGGCCGAGATCCGAGCCGCCTCCCACCCCGCAGAAGCGGAAGAATTTCACGAGGACATCATCTACCCTGGAACGATCCCGTTCCTCCTCGTCCACCTCGCCTGCTTCGGCGCGATCTGGACGGGGGTGACGGTCGAGGCACTCGTGATCTGTGTCGTACTCTACGTGGTGCGCATGTTCGGCGTGACCGCGGGCTACCATCGCTACTTCTCGCACCGCTCGTTCAAGACGAGCCGCGCCGGGCAGTTCGTCCTCGCGCTCCTCGCGCAGAGTTCGGCACAGCGCGGCGCGCTCTGGTGGGCCTCCAAGCACCGCCACCACCACCGGCACTCCGACACGGAGATCGACGTACACTCGCCCAAGCATCACGGCTTCCTGTACGCGCACGTCGGCTGGATCTTCTCCCGCCGGCACGAGGAGGCCGACTATTCGACGGTGCCGGACCTCACGAAGTATCCCGAACTGGTATGGCTCGAGAGGCACCAGTATGTGGTCGCCGCTGTACTCGCGGTCGCCTGCTTCCTGTTTGCCGGCTGGTCGGGGCTCATCGTCGGCTTCTTCTGGAGCACGGTGCTGCTCTACCACGGCACCTTCATGATCAACTCGCTGGCGCACGTGCACGGCAAGCAGCGCTACGTGACGGGTGACGACTCGCGCAACAACTGGTGGCTCGCGCTGATCACGCTGGGCGAGGGGTGGCACAACAACCACCATGCGTACCAGCGCTCCACGCGCCAGGGCTTCCGCTGGTGGGAGATCGACCCGACGTACTACGTGCTCAAGATGCTCTCCTGGGTCGGGCTCGTCTGGGACCTGGGCGAGCCGCCGCCGGAGGTGGTCGCCAACGAGCGACGCCTGGGCCGCAAGGTCGTCGAGAAGGCCGCGCACCAGATCGCCTTCACCTTCCCGATCGAGCGCATCGCAGCTCAGGTCCGTGAGGCGTGGGCCAACACGCCCACCTGGGATGAGGTAGTCCGGCGAGTACGAGAGGCCGGCGAGCAGGCGGAGGCGAAGATCGCTGCCCTGCACCTGCCGGAGATGCCCGAGATGCCGCAGCTCCCGTCGATGGACGAGATTCGCCGCCGCGTCGAGCAGCTCTTCGCCCACGCGCCGTCGGTCTCGATGGACGAGATCGCCGACCGTGCGCGGCAGGTGCTGATGGAGTACGTCGCGCTGCACCTCTTCGACGGGCCGGAAGCGCTGCCGGCGACGTAGCGGAGGCGCCCTCACCGCTCCTCGCGCGAACCTCGCGCGGTCGTGGGCGGCGACTCCGTGGGTGCCCACGGAGTCGCCGCCCAATTACTTTGGGGCCACAGGGCGAGGCGCCCGGGATCTCACGGCCTGGGCCCGACGACCGGCGTGGGGGTCAGGCGCTGGTCGAGGGTTCCGTCACCCAGCTGGCCAAACGAGTTGGAGCCCCAGCCGAGCGCCGTCCCGTCGGTCGTCAGCCCCATCGTGTGATCACCCCCTCCGCTGATCGCCCTGAAGGTGAACCCTCCAGCGATCGGGTGCGGCGTGTTGATGGCCCCCTCGGAGCCGATGCCCAGTTCGCCCCAGAAGTTGCTCCCCCACGCGTAGGCGACGCCGCCGGTGTCGATACCGAAGGTGCTGTTGCCCTCGGCCACGATCGTTTCGAAGGTGTAGCCAGGGATCAGGGTCGGCCTGCCGGTGTTCTGGTTCGTCCCATTGCCGATCTGGCCGTAGGTTCCGAAACCCCAGGCGAAGGCCCTCCCGTCCGACGTGCGCGCGACGTTGTGATACTGTCCCGCGCTGATCGAGACGAACGTTTCCGCCTCGACCTTGATCGCGACGGGGGCCGGGCGCGTAATGGCGAAGCCGTCCCCGATCTGGCCATGATGGCTGCGACCCCAGGTGTGGATCACGCCGTCCTTCAACGCCGCGGAGTGCTGGCCACCGGCACTGACTGCATCGAAGATGTGGACGTTGTTCATCGCGTCGGTAATCGCCACGGGATTCAGGTACGTGCCTCCCGTCGACCCCATACCGAGCTGACCGTACTGGTTCGTCCCCCAGGCGTGGAGGTGCCCATCCGTGGTCAAGGCGAGGACGTGGCTGTCGCCGGCGCTGATGGCGGAGAAGGAGTGGCCGCCGGCGACCATGACGGGCTGATAACGGTCCTCGGTCGTGCCGTCGCCGAGCTGGCCGTTGTTGTTCCGCCCCCAGGCGTAGGCCGTTCCCGACGCGGTCAGCGCGACCGTGAACTCTTCGCCGACGCTGATCGCCGTGAAGGTGTGCCCACCTGCGACCGGGGTCGGCACCAGGGCGAACTCGGTATCCGGCCCCACGCCGAGTTGCCCGTACTGGTTGTTGCCCCAACAGTAGGCGACCCCGTTGGCCAGGCCGCAGCTATGACCGTAATAGCCGCTCCCGGCGACGACGGTATCCCACGCGATCGGCGGTGTGATTTCGAGGACGTGAACCTCGACCGTTTCGGCGACACCCCTCGCCTCGGCCGTCACTCTGCCGGTGCCGAACCCTTGCGCGGTGAGGACGCCGTCG
>CALKIP010000280.1 GCA_937995995.1 uncultured bacterium | reverse complement strand
GGGCCCGGCAGGAATGGCAGCGCTCAGCTGTCAGCTGTCAGGGGTCAGGGGTCAGGGGTCAGGGGTCAGTAGTCGGGCGGTCGGTAGTCGGGCGGTCGGCAGATCATGGGGTTCGGCGGTCAGAGGCGGTTTGGCAGCGGGATTAGGGGGCAGGGGGTAGATATTTGGGGTAGGGCTAGGTGGCACTGCCTAGGCGAGTTGCGCCAGGTGGCGAGGGCGGCCTATCTTGACCGAACCTCTACAAACCGGATCCTACCTGTGGCGTTGGAGCCGGGACCCACCGGGCATGATCATGGATAGTGGATCGCAGAATGAATCCCTGACGGTGCTGCTCGTCGATGATGAGGAGTTGCTCGTGAAGAGCTGCTCCCGTCTGCTGGAGCATGATGGCTATACCGTCTTGACTGCGCACCGGGGCGGTGAAGCGCTGGAGTTGCTGCGTCGCCATCGGCCGGACATCGTGATGACGGATCTGCGGCTCCCGGACATCGGAGGGATGGAACTGCTGCGTGAGGCGAAGCGGCAGGACCCGCAGACGTTGGTGATCATGATCACGGGCTTCGCGACGGTCGATTCCAGTATCGAGGCGATCCGGGAGGGTGCGTACGATTACATTCCCAAGCCGTTCACGGCGACGCAGCTCCAGATCCTGATCGGTCGAGCCGCGAACCAGGTGCGCCTTGCGCGGGACAATGAGCGGCTGCGAGGCGAGCTCCGGGAGCGCTACTCGCTCGAGAACGTGATCGGCGTGAGCGCTGCCATGCAGCGCGTGTTTTCGCTGGTGCTTCGTGTGGCATCGACGGATGCGAGCGTGTTCATCCGAGGCGAGAGCGGGACCGGCAAGGAGGTGATCGCGCGGGCGATCCACCAGAACAGCCCTCGGGCGGAACAGGCCTTCGTCGCCGTGAACTGCGCGGCGTTTCCGGAGAATCTGCTCGAATCCGAGCTCTTCGGACACGAAAAGGGTGCCTTCACTGGTGCGACGGTCCAGAAGCGCGGCCTCATGGAGATCGCCTCCGGGGGGACATTCTTCCTGGACGAGATCTGTGAGATGGACCTCGAGCTCCAGGCCAAGCTGCTCCGGGTGCTCCAGGAGCGGAAAATCCGCCGGGTCGGCGGGGAGAGCGAGATCCCGATCGACATCCGCGTCATCGCCGCGACCAACCGGGACCCGGAGGAAGCGGTGGCGGAAGGGACGCTGCGGCAGGATCTCTATTTCCGACTGAACGTGGTGCCGGTGACGATTCCGCCGCTTCGGGAGCGGCGTGAGGACATTGCGCTCCTGGCGCAGCACTTCCTGCGTCGCTTCGCGGAGAAGTACGACCGGGATGCGGAATCGCAGTTGCGGCTGTCCGCAGAAGCCCTTCGTGTGCTTTCCGCGCACAGCTGGCCGGGCAACGTACGCGAGCTGCAGAACCTCATGGAGCGGATCGCCTCCCTCGCCATACCCGGCCAAGAGGTCACGGCGGAGGATTTGCCGGACGAGTTCCCGATAACGGCCGGTGGAGGAGCCTCCGGGCCTCCGGGCGTGGTGGATATCGAACAGCCGTTCCACGAGGCCAAGGAAGAGGCCATCGAGGCGTTCGAGAGGGCGTATCTGGAGGCGCTGCTCGTCCGCTACGACGGCAACATCTCCGAGGCGGCGCGTCAGGCGGGAATCGACCGCAAGACGATCCATCGCATGCTGAAGAAGTACGACCTGAAATTGCGACTGGAACGCACGGTCGCGGCCTCGGGTGGGGGAGGGGGCAGGTAGTCCTGACGCGATCGCAGCGCCCTACGCTGGCCGGTCGAGGGCGGCGAGGAGCGCCCGCGTAGCCTCATCCGGGGCAGGCGACGTCATGATCGCACCGATCACGGCGACGCCTGCGATTCCGGTCCCCCTCAACTCCTTCGCATTCTCCTCGTTGATCCCCCCGATGGCGACGACGGGCACGGAAACCGCCCGTGCGACCGCAGCCACGCCCTCCGGCCCGATCCGTTCATCGCCCACTTCCGTCTTGGTGCGGGTGCCGAAGACGGCGCCCGAGCCGATGTAGTCGGCGCCATCCTCCACAGCCCTTGCCGCGGTGGCGGGATCGTCGGTCGAGATGCCGATGAGGAACGGGCGCGGCGCCGCGCGCCGGGCGGCGGCGAGTGGGATGTCGTCCGGGCCGAGGTGGACACCATCGGCTCCGGCGGCAAGCGCTACATCGAGCCGGTCGTTGACGAAGAGCAGTGCGTCGTACTCTGCCGTCAGGCGGCGCAGCCTGACGGCCTGCTCGAACAATTCGCGCCCGGTGGCATCTTTGTCCCGAAGCTGCACGGCCGGTGCGCCGGCTTCGAGCGCCGCGCGCACGACATCGACCGGGTCGTGCGGCGCCGCGAGGCGTCGATCGGTGATGACGATCAACCGTAGATCAGGCACCTGGTGTCGCATGGCTGCTCAGTCCTCACCCGGATTGGCCGCGCCGGCGCCCGAGACGGTGCGTCCGCGGCGGATGAGGGCCTTGGCCCGGTTGTGCGCGGCCAGTGAGCGGGAGAAAATGTGCGTGCCATCGGGCCGCGCGACGAAGTAGAGGTACTTCGTGTCCGCAGGGTAGAGCGTCGCATCCAGTGCGGCGACGCTGGGCGAGGCGATCGGCCCGGGTGGGAGGCCGGGGTGCCTGTACGTGTTGTACGGATTGTCGGCGACACTGTCGATGTGTGCATAGAGCAGGCGACTCTGGTGCTCACCGAGAGCGTACTGCACCGTGGGGTCGGCCTGGAGCGGGTAGCCGATGCGCAGCCGGTTGTGATAGACGGCGGCGATCATCGGCATTTCGTCGCGGACCTTGGCCTCCTTCTCGACGATGGAAGCCAGGGTGACGACTTCGCGCTCGCTCATTCCGATCGAATCCGCCCGGGCCTGACGCGCAGGCGTCCAGCGCGCCTTGTATTCCCGGATGAGGCGGTCGAGCACGGGCTCGAGCGGTGAATCCAGCGGAAAGATGTAGGTCGCCGGGTAGAGGTAGCCTTCCAGTGTGGGTCCCGGGAGACCGTACTTCTCGACGAGCGTCGTGTCGGCGAGCACGGTGAAGACCGAGTCCTCGGGTAGTCCGGTCAATGCCGCGAGCCGCGGTGCGATCTTGCGCAGGTCCCACCCCTCGGGGATCACCAGCTTGACCGTCATGACGCGTCCCTCGCGCAGGTCGTCGAGTACGCGGCCCCAGCCCGTGCCCTTCCGGAATCCGTAGGTGCCAGGCTTGATGTTGTGGTCGGCGCCCTTGATGCGCGCATAGATGCGGAAGAGCGCAGGCGCGCGGATGATCTCGTTCTCGGCGAGCGAGTCCGTGACCGCGGAGAAACTTGAGCCGGCCGGCACGCGGACGCGGACGACGTCGCCTTCGCCCTGGCCGCCACACGCGGCGATGGCGAAAGTCAGGGCGAGCACGGCGGCTCGTACGGCCCGGCGAAGCGGACGCCTAGGGCGCTGGAGTTCGTAGCCCGTGTGGCCGGGGCGGGTCATGCAATCAATCATGCAGCTTCTGATCGAGATAGGCTTGCAGGATCAGGACCGCCGCCGCCGCATCGACGCGGCCCTTCTCCTCGCGCTCTCGTCGTTTGAGTCCAAGGGATCGAACGGCACGCTCCGCACGTGCGGAGGTGAATCGTTCGTCTATGAAATCGACCGGTAGATCGGTTCTCTCGGCGACCTTGTCGCCGAAAGCTCGGACCTCGCGGGTCCACTCGTCCTCATCGCCCTCGGAGGTGAGCGGGAGTCCGAAGACGATGCGCTCGACCTCGTGCTCGCGTGCGATCTCCGCGACCTTCGCCACCGGCGGCCGCTTGCCCCGGCGACGGACCAGAGTAGGGAGCGGTGTCGCGATGGTGGCCGTGGGATCGCTGACGGCGAGTCCGATACGTCGCTCGCCGTAGTCGACGCCGAGAATACGCGACATTCAGCTCAGTTCGGCGAGCGCCGCTTCCACGTCGCGCCCATCCCGGAGCGCGGTGTAGACGCGCTGCAGCGCCTCGGCGCCGCCGAAGTAGAAATGACAGCGCAGGTCGCCGCGGGAGCGGCATTCGACCTCGAAGACGCCCACGTCCTGCCCGGCGGTGCGACCGAGCACGTTGGCGAGGAGTCCGGCGGTGAAGTGACAGCTCGGACGAAGGGCGCCAGCACCGGGGTCGGCCTCGGACCAGTCGGCGCTCTCCAGAGAGCCGATCCCCGGGTGCTCCGGCTCGAAGTGGAGCCGGCCCCAACCGCGCTCGGCGAAGATGTCGTTCAGGCGGCGCCAGAACTCGGACTCGCCGAGACGGGACGGATCGCCATCGTCGCTCAGCAGCGCATGAAACGCATCCCCTGCCGCGTGCCCGGCGTGCTGGAGCGCGCGCGCCGCGGCATCGGCCCCCAGCTCCGCCTCCAGGGCCCGGCGCATGGCGCGCAGGGATGCGACCGGCAGCGTGATTTCCGGTGAACGGGACGTTGGTTCGGACATGGCGTTCAGCTCCTCTGGGGTGGCTCGGATTCACGGGCGGAGGCCAGGGCCTCGAGTTCGGCCTCGCCGAGGACCGGCACGCCGAGCTCGCGGGCGCGGTCCAGCTTCGAACCGGGGTTCTCCCCGACCACCACGTAGTCCGTCGAGCGGGAGACGCTTCCGGTCACCCGGCCGCCGCGCCGTTCGATGTACTCCGTGGCTTCCTTACGACTCAGTGTCGGCAATGTGCCCGTGACGACGAAGGTCAGCCCCTCGAAGGGGCGGTGCGTCTCCCGCTCGACGGGCTCGATCAGGTTGACGCCTGCAGCGCGCAGCCGCTCGATCAGCCCCCGGTTCTTCGGCTCGGCCAGGTACGCCGCCAGCGCGGTCGCCGTGGTCTGCCCGATCCCGTGCACCGCGGCGAAGTCCTCGGCTCCGGCCTCGAGGAGTGCGTCCATCGAGCCGAAGTGACGTGCGAGCTCCTGCGCGGCGACCGCGCCCACGTGGCGAACGCCGAGGGCGAAGAGCAGCCGGTGCAGCGGCAGCTCGCGTGACGCCGCGATCGCATCGACCAGGTTGCGCGCGGAAACGTCGGCAAAGCCCTCCAGTTTGCGCAAGTCCTCGGCGCGGAGCGCGTAGAGGTCGGCGACGTCGCGCACGAGCCCCTCGTCGAGGAGGAGCTGTACGGTCTGCTCGCCCAGCCCGCGGATGTCCATCGCGGCACGGGACGCGAAGTGGACCAGCCCCCAGTAGATCCTGGCCGGGCACGAGCCGTTCGGGCAGTAGAGCATGACTTCGTCGGCAGGACGCTCGACCGGCGTGTCACACGAGGGGCACCGCTCGGGCGGGATGAAGGGCGTCTCCCGGCCCGTCCGCTCTTCGGTGATCGGAGCGACGACCTGAGGGATCACCTCGCCCGCGCGCTTGACCAGTACCTTGTCGCCGATCCTGAGGTCCTTGCGCGCGATGTCCTCGAAGTTGTGCAGCGTGGCGAGCCGCACCGTCGCGCCGGCGATCTCGACCGGCTCGAGCACCGCGTACGGATTGAGCGAGCCCGTGCGGCCGACGTTGATCTCGATCGATTCGAGGCGCGTCGTGGCCAGGTCGGGTGCGAACTTGTAGGCGACCGCCCAGCGCGGCTCACGCCCGCCGACGATGCCGAGCTCCGGCCAGAAGCGAAGCGGAGCCACCTTCACGACCATCCCGTCGATGGCGTAGTCCAGCTCTCCGCGGATGCGGTCGACCTCCTCGGCGAAGGCGGTCACCTCGGCCAGGTCCCGGCAGAACCGCCGGCGCGGATTGACCGGCAGGCCCCACGACTCCAGAAGGCGCAGGATGTCTTCCTGCGTCTCGACAGGCAGCCGTTCGCGTGCGTCCGGGTCGAGCTGGACCTGGTAGGCGAAGAAGCGCAGCGGCCGCTCCGCCGTGACCCTGGGGTCGAGCTGGCGCAGCGAGCCGGCCGCCGAGTTGCGCGGGTTGGCGAAGGTCGGCTCACCCGCGGCGGCGCGCCGCTCGTTCAACTCGGTGAAGCCGGAGAAGGTCATGTAGATCTCGCCGCGGATCTCGAGCCGCCGCGGGAACGGACCATCGCCGCGCAGTCGGAGCGGGACGTCGCGGATCGTGCGCAGGTTGCGCGTCACGTCCTCGCCGATGATGCCGTTGCCACGCGTCGCGCCGCGGACGAAGACACCGTCCTCGTAGAGGAGGGCGACCGCCGCGCCGTCGATCTTCAGCTCGGCCACATAGCCGGCCTCGCGGACCTCGCTCAGGATCCGCGCGTTGCGGTCCTCCCACGCGGCCAGCTCCTCGAAATCGAAGGCGTTGTCCAGTGAGAGCATCGGCGCGAGGTGCCGCACCTTCTCGAGCTGGGAAGCCGGTTCCGCGCCCACACGTTGCGTGGGCGAGTCGGGTGTGACCAGCTCGGGGTGTGCCGTCTCGATCTGCCTGAGTTCTCGAAAGAGGCGGTCGTATTCTGCGTCCGAGAGCGTCGGGCGGTCCAGGACGTAGTACTCGTAGCTCGCCTCGTTCAGGACGTGCCGAAGCTCGGCAGCCCGTCGAGCCGCCTCGGCCAGGTCCGCAGCGTTCACTCCCTCCATCCTCATCAATGATCGATCCCGGTATGTCGCGAACGGGTTACGAAATCTCTTGGTCGAACCGGACGACGCGGTTGCGGCCCTCGGCCTTGGCACGATAGAGCGCCTGGTCCGCCCGGTGAATCAGCGTCCGTGGATTGTACACCGCCGGGTGCGGGTAGGTCGCCGCCCCTGCGGAGACCGTGAGGCGCAGCGGCTCGCCACCGTTGACCGGGAACGGGTGCTGCTCGACCCTTTCACGGACACGTTCCGCGAAGGTCGCCGCATCGTCGATCCCGGTGTCCGGCAGGACGGCGATGAACTCCTCGCCGCCGTAGCGCCCCAGCTTGTCGATCTCACGGGCGGTGCGGCGAAGGATGCGCGCCAGCTCCTGGAGCACCCGATCGCCGACCTGATGGCCGTGCGTGTCGTTGACCCGCTTGAAGTGGTCGAGGTCGAACATGACGACGCCGAGCGGCTCGCGCGTACGCTTGGCACGCTCGAACTCCTCGCGCACCACCTCCTGGATATGGCGGTGGTTGAAGAGCCCGGTCAAGCCATCGCTGATGCTGAGCCGGGCCAGTTCCTCGTTCTTCTCCTCGAGCTGCGTCTGAAGATCCTTGATGCGCAGCATCGAGCGAACGCGCGCCTCGAGTTCGGGAAAGTTGATCGGCTTCGTCAGATAGTCGTTCGCGCCGGCGTCGAGCCCCTCCACCTTGTCCTGCGTCGAGTCGCGCGCGGTGACCAGGATGATGGGGATGAACGGCAGCTTGGGATCGGCGCGGATCCGACGGGCCACCTCGTAGCCATCGAGGCCGGGCATCATGACGTCGAGGAGGATGAGATCGGGCGGTGATTCGGCGACACGGGCCAGGGCCTCCTCGCCCGAGGTCGCCGTGTCCACGAGGTAGCCGCGAAAGCGGAGGCGCGTCGAGAGGATCTCGAGGTTGTCCCGGCTGTCGTCCACGACCAGGATTCGCCCGTGCGAGGCATCGGCCACCTGCTGCAGCGCCGGCACCATCGACTACTTCGCCGGCGTCGTGCTCTTCCCGATCACGCGTTCGATCTCGGCGACGACCTTACGCGGCTCACACGGCTTGGCCAGGTATCCGGCGCAGCCGACCTCGCGGGCCTTCTCCCGGTCCTCCGCGAGTGCGTGCGCCGTCAGCGCGATGACGGGGATGTCCGCCGTCTCGGGGTCCTGCTTCAGCATCTCGGTCGCCGTCCAGCCGTCGATGATCGGGATGGAGATGTCCATCAGGATCGCATCCGGCCGCGTCTGCCGCGCCAGACGGAGTCCTTCCTCGCCGTTCGTGGCTTCGTGGACGCGATATCCCTGGTACTCGAGAATCGTTTGATAGACGATCCGATTGTCCTCGTTGTCTTCAACGAGCAGGACGGTTCGCTGATCCATCAACACCTCACTGCGGCGGGCGCCGGTACCGGTTCGATGCGCTCCCGTCCGGGAGCGAATGCACGACGGGTGCCAGGCCACGCCCGGCCGGAGAGAGCGTGGGTCCGGGGTGGGGGTCGATTGTGGCAGCCGATTTCGGTAAGTTATGCGCGGGTGGGCCCGTGCCGCAACCCGGAGGCGCCGCCCCGACCCCAGGAGGCAAATCGGATGATGAGACGCATCACGCACTGGCTCATTCTACTCGGAATCGGACTCGGCGGTGCCGCGGAAGCCGTGGCCCAGGTCGGTTCGCCGGCCGGACCGGTGCCGGAGGAGCAGCTCGCCGCCCGGCGCGCCGCCCTCATGGAGCGGATCGGCACCGGCGTGGTCGTCCTTCGCTCGGCCGAGCCGCGCAGCATCGCCGGTGACTACCCACAGGACAGCGACTTCCGGCAGGACAACGACTTCTTCTACCTGACGGGCCTGGAGACCGCGGGCTCGTACCTGGTCCTCGTCGCACGCGCGGACGGCCCGGACGAGGAGGTCCTCTTCCTGCCGCCACGCGACCCCGCGGAAGAGCGCTGGACGGGGCCCAAGCTCGGGCCCGGACCGGAGGCGGCGCGGATCACGGGGATCGGGGATGTCCGTTCCGCGGAGGGGGCCGAGGCGGCGATCGCCGAACTCGCCTCGGGTGCGGCGCGGCTCGACGAGGACGCGGTACGCGCACACGTGCACGCGCTGCGCCTGATCAAGGGGCCGGACGAGTTGCGCCGGCTGCGCGAGGCGATCGACATCACGACCGACGCCATCCGTGAAGCGATGAAGGCCGTCCGGCCCGGGATGTGGGAGTACGAGCTCGAGGCGATCATCGAGTACAACTTCAGGCGTCGCGGCGCGGAGCGGGTCGGTTTCCCGAGCATCGTCGGCTCCGGCCCGAACTCGACGGTTCTCCACTACGACAAGAGTCGGCGGCGGATGGAGGCCGGTGACCTGGTGGTCACGGATGTGGGAGCGGAGTTCGGCTACTACACCGCCGATGTGACGCGAACGTTCCCGGTCTCGGGGCGCTTCACCGAGCGGCAGCGCGCGATCTACGAGCTGGTCCTGGGTGCGCAGCAGGCGGCGATCGATGCGGTGCGGCCAGGTGTGACACTGGGAGAGCTGACCCGCATTGCACGTGGATACATGCAGGAGAACTCGGGCACGCTGTGCGGCGATGTCACCTGCGACCGATACTTCGTCCACGGCCTCTCGCACTGGCTCGGGATGGATGTACACGACGTGGGCGACTACGGCACGCCGCTCGCGCCGGGGATGGTCTTCACCATCGAGCCCGGGATCTACATCCCGGAAGAGGAGATCGGAATCCGCATCGAGGACGATGTCCTGGTGACGGAGCAGGGGTACGAACTCCTCTCGGGCGCTGCGCCGAGGCATCCGGACGAGATCGAGGCGTTGATGGCCACGAGGCGTTGATCGGCGTGGCCGTATCGAGGTCTGGTGCAGCGAGCGGATCCGTATCGTGGAGCGTGTCCAGGCGGCCGAGTGGAGCGGGCCGGGGAGGGGCACCGGGACAGTCGGCCGCCGAGGCCGTGGGCATGCGTCTTGCTGCGCCCGCCGTCCCTGACCCCTCACCTCTCGGAGCGACATCCATGCAATACGAGCAGAACTCTCGTGCGTTCAACTTCGTCGCCGGCGCGGCGATGGGGATGCTGATCGGTGCCGCCGTGGCGCTGCTCATGGCCCCACACAGTGGGCGTCGAACGCGACGCCGGCTGTCGCACGCGGTCTCCGGGGCGCGCGAAGAGCTGGGAGAGCGCTGGGGCGACCTGTCGGACGAGGTTCGGTCCGTGATGGATTCGGGCCGTCGTCGACTGCCGTTCTGAGGCAATGGGCGATACGAGCGGACCAGAAACGGAGCGAAGCACGGCTGCCGTGCGCCTGAGTGCGGCGGAGATGGAGCCGCTCTTCCGGGAGGCATTTCCCGAAGAGAGATTCCTCGTCGTCAGCAACCGCGAGCCGTACGAGCACAGTTGGGGCGAGGACGTCGGCGAGATCGAGGTGAAGCGGCCTGCGGGCGGGCTGACCTCGGCACTGGACCCGCTGCTCCAGGGTGTGGGCGGGGTCTGGATCGCATGGGGCAGCGGCGATGCCGACGCGGTGGTCGTCGACCCCCAGGACCGCGTGCAGGTTCCG
>CALKIP010000279.1 GCA_937995995.1 uncultured bacterium | reverse complement strand
TCCGGTGGACAACTACATTGCGATCGCCAACGTGGACAGCATCAAGACGCTGCCCGACCCGAGCGGCAACGACCATCTGGTCTTCTATGACCACGTGCCCGGCTACCCTCACCTCACGGTTTCGGCTGGTACGCACGAGGGGCTTGATTTCTGGGCCGCACTCGACAGCCTGGCCGCGCGGTCTGGCGACCCGACGATCGTCTACAAGCCGGGACGCTGGGTGGTCGAGAGGGTCGGCATGTCCGACACCACCTTCATCTCGGCAGCCGGCGACAGAGGGCGGATCGCATTCGGTGAGGGCGCGACGAACCCGACCGGACGAATCATGCTCTGGGATGCGGAGACCGCCCAGATCAGCCACGAGGTCGCTGTGGCCGACCTCGTGGACAACGCCTCCGAGCGCGTCCTGGGCGTGGGCCTGAACCAGAACGGGACGGTCGGCGTGGCCCGGGGCAGTCGGATGGCGTACTTCTTCGACCAGAACTTGCGTCAGTTGGGCGTTGCCGAAGGGGAAATGGGGGCACAGAGCGCCGGTGCCGCGCTGCACTGGGCGCACGATGCTCCGCTCCTGGAGGGCGAGGCGGCGGTCGCATTCGTCGGCGCGTCGAACCGGTCGATCAAGATCGTGCACTCGCTGCACTTCTACGAGATCAGCGAGATCCCGATCCGCGACAACATCGTCGGTCCTCTGCGCGTCACCGCGCCGTTGCCGAGTGACAACAACGGGCAGGGCGCGAGCTGCTCGGGGCCGGATTGCGTCGTCGCGAAGCTGTACGGCGTGACCGAGGTGGGTGGCGTCGTGATCGTCGACGTGCTGAGGCGCGACATCACTCCCTAGCGCCCCCATCTGGACAAACCCCCCGCCGTCCTTCTATATAATGGGCGGCCCGTGACACGAAGAGCCCGGTTTCGGCCGGGCTCTTTACTTGGAATCGAGGGGAGCATGCATTTCCGTTTTAGCACCGCCGGCGAATCGCACGGTCGGGGGTTGATCGCCATGGTGGAGGGCGTGCCCGCTGGGCTGCCCCTGAGTGTGGAGCGCGACATCGACCCGGAGCTCAAGCGCCGCCAGGGCGGCTACGGCCGTGGTGCGCGCATGAAAATCGAGAGCGACCAGGCCGAGGTCGTCAGCGGGATCCGCCTCGGCGAGACGCTCGGCTCGCCGATCGCACTCGCCATCTGGAACCGCGATTGGCAGAACTGGCGCGTGCCGATGTCGCACGAGCCGCCCCGTGAAGGCGCTTCGGACGAGGCACTGCGCCGCGTCCACCTGCCGCGCCCCGGGCACGCGGATCTGGCGGGGATCCTGAAGTACGACCGCACCGATGCACGTGACATCCTGGAGCGGGCCTCGGCTCGCGAGACGACGGCGCGCGTCGCGGTGGGCGCGATTGCCAAGCGGCTCCTCGCCGAGTTCGGCATCACGATCGGCAGCCACATCGTCGAACTGGGTGACGTGGTGGCCACGGTGCCCGACGAGCTGCCTGTGGATCTGAACGCTGCGGTCGACGACTCGCCGCTGCGGACGCTTGACAAGGATGCCGAGCAGCGGATGATCGAGGCGATCGATGCGGCGCGGAAGGCGGGCAACACCCTCGGCGGGATCTTCGAAGTCGTCGCCCGTGGCGTTCCCGTGGGGCTCGGCAGCCATGTCTCCTGGGACACGCGGCTGGACGGCCGCCTTGCCCAGGCGCTCATGTCGATCCAGGCGATGAAGGGCGTCGAGATCGGGATGGGATTCGAGGCCGCGCGCCGCCTGGGCTCGGAGGTGCACGACGAGATCGAGCGCGTCGCGGGGTGGAGAGAGACCGAACCTGCCGGCAACCTGTCCCGGACGGGGGGGTATAAACGTCTATCCAACAACGCAGGCGGTCTGGAGGGCGGGATCACGACGGGCGCACCGATCGTGGCGCGCGTAGCGATGAAGCCGCTTTCGAGTCTCATGCAGCCGCTCCGCAGCGTGAACGTCCGGACGGGCGAGCCGGCGGAGGCGGTTCGCGAGCGCAGCGACGTCGTCGCGCTGCCCGCCGCCGGGGTGGTCGGCGAGGCGATGGTCGCGATCGTGTTGGCGGACGCCATGCTCGAGAAGTTCGGCGGCGATTCGCTGGCAGAGATGCGGCGCAACTTCGAAGGCTATCTCGAGCGCCTGTGGCGGCGCGCGGAAGCATATGACACGGAAGCGTAGGCGGAAGTGGTCGGCGGGGAGGGCGTGACGCGCGTCCTCCTCGTCGGTTTCATGGCCTCGGGAAAGACGACGATCGGCGAACTGCTGGCAGACCGGCTCGGCTGGGACTTCATCGATTTCGATCACGAGATCGAGGATCGGACCGGCCACACGATACCGGAGCTGTTCCGGATCGCGGGCGAGCCGGCGTTCCGGGCGCTCGAAGCCGAGGTGACGGAGGACGTGGCGGAATTGGAGCACGTGGTGCTCTCGCCCGGCGGCGGCTGGGTCACGCAGCCGGAGTTGCTCGAATACTTCGGTGAGGAGACGCTCGTCGTCTGGCTGCGGATCTCGCCCGAGGAGGTCGTCCGGCGCGCCGTGCACGATCTGTCGAAGCGGCCGTTGCTCGCGGGGCCCGACCCGATCGCACGGGCACGTTTCCTCCTGGAGGAGCGCGAGCCGCTCTACCAATTGGCGGACGCGGTCGTGGACGTCGACGGTTTGAGTGCCGAGGAAGTCGCCGAACGAATAGCGGAGATGGTGGGGTAGCCAAAGGTATGGCGGAAAAGAAGAAGACCACACGGCTGGTGATCGTCGAGTCGCCGGCGAAGGCCAAGACGATCGGCAAGTACCTGGGCCCGGGTTTCCGGGTCAAGGCCTCGGTCGGCCACATCCGTGACCTGCCCGAGCGCGAGCTCGGTGTGGACGTCGAGCACGGCTTCGAGCCGAGCTACGTCACGATTCGCGGCAAGGGCAAGGTCATCCAGGAGCTGCGCCGCGAGGCGAAAGAGGCCGACGAGGTGCTGCTCGCCACCGACCCCGACCGCGAGGGCGAGGCGATCGCCTACCACGTGGCCGAGCAGCTCGGCTTCAATCCCGAGAACGGCGACGGCGACCACCGCTTCCGGCGCGTGCTCTTCCACGAGATCACGAAGGACGCCGTGCGACGGGCGCTCGATCGGCCTGCGACTCTCGACCTGCGCAAGGTCGAAGCGCAGCAGGCGCGTCGCATCCTCGACCGGCTCGTCGGCTATCAGGTGAGCCCGGTCCTCTGGAAGCCGATCCGGCGCGGACTCTCGGCCGGTCGCGTCCAGACGGTCGCGCTACGTCTGATCGTGGAGCGCGAGGACGAGATCCGCGCCTTCACACCCGAGGAGTACTGGTCGATCACCGCGCAGCTCGAGAAGGATCGGCAGCGCTTCGAGGCCAAGCTCCACCAGATCGACGGCCAGAAGTTCCGGCTCGAGAACGAGGAGCGCACGAACGCCGTCCTCGGCGACATCGAGGGCGTGCCCTTCGTCGTCACCGAGGTCAAGCGCCGCGAGCGGACCAAGAACCCGCCCGCGCCGTTCACGACGTCGACGCTGCAGCAGGAGGCCGCCAAGCGGCTCGGCTTCCCGGCGCAGAAGACGATGCGCGTCGCCCAGCAGCTCTACGAAGGTGTCGATCTCGGCAGCGAGGGCGCGGCGGGTCTGATCACCTACATGCGTACCGACTCGACGCGCGTCGCACCGAGCGCCGCACAGGCCGCACGGGCGCTCATCGTCGAGAGCTTCGGCGAGCGCTACGCGGCCAAGGGCGGGCCTCGCCTCTGGGGCAGCAAGAAGCAGAAGGGCGCACAGGAGGCCCACGAGGCAATCCGGCCGACCGAGCCGGCTCGGCGTCCGGACGCGATCAAGCGCCACCTGGACCGCGACCAGTTCCGGCTCTACGAGTTGATCTGGATGCGCTTCATCGCCGGGCAGATGGCGCCGGCGGTCTACGACACCACGACGGTCGACTTCGACCTCGAAGGTCGGAAGGACGGCACGCGCTACCTGTTCCGGGCGACGGGCTCGATCCTGAAGTTCGACGGCTTCACGCGGCTCTACCAGGAGGCGCGCGAGGATGGTGACAAGAAGACGCTGGACGATCTCTCTCCACTGCCCGAGGTGAAGGACGGCGAGGCGTGCCGGCTGATCGAGCTCGTTCCGGCCCAGCACTTCACGCAGCCACCGCCGCGCTACAGCGAGGCGTCGCTCGTCAAGGAGCTGGAGAAGCTGGGGATCGGCCGCCCGTCCACGTACGCGCAGATCATCTCGACGATCCGCGACCGGAAGTACGTGGAGATGGAGCAGAAGCGCTTCCAGCCGACCCCCCTCGGTGAGACGGTGGCGAAGATGCTGGTCAAGCTCTTCCCGGATCTCTTCGACGTCGGCTTCACGAGTGAGATGGAGTCGGAGCTCGACCGGATCGAGGAGGGCGAGCTGGACTGGCGCCGTGTGCTGGGCGAGTTCTACGAGCCGTTCCAGCGCCAGCTCGACGCGAGCCAGGAGCGCACCGACGAGGTGCTGCGCGAGGTCGTCGACCACGAAGCCGAGGCCTGTCCGGAGTGCGGCAAGGAACTCGTTCTCAAGTGGTCGAAGCACGGCCGCTTCTTCGGCTGCTCCGGCTACCCGGAGTGCAAGTACACCAAGCCGCTGGACAAGAAGGAGCGTGCGGAGCCGAAGCCGATCGGCCGGGAGTGCCCGGATTGTGGCGGTGAGCTGGTCGAGCGCGAGGGCAGGATGGGCCGCTTCATCGCGTGCAGCAACTACCCGAAATGCAAGCACACGGAGCCGGTCACGATCCCCGGGCTCACCTGCCCGAAGTGCGGCGAGGGCGAGGTCGCGGAGAAGCGGACCAAGAAAGGCAAGATCTTCTGGAGCTGCACGCGCTACCCGGAGTGCGACTGGTCGAGCTGGGACGAGCCCGTGCCGGTGCCGTGCCCGGATTGCGACCACGCGTACCTGGTGAAGAAGAGCACGAAGGCGCGTGGCGAGTTCCTGAAGTGCCCGCAGTGCAAGGGAGAATTCGCGCCGGACACGATCCAGCTCGCCGGCGCGAGGGAGTAGGAGGCAGTATTGGCGAAGGTGACCGTAGCCGGAGGCGGCCTCGCGGGGTGCGAGGCCGCCTGGCAGCTCGCGGAGCGGGGACACGACGTCACGCTGGTCGAGATGCGGCCGGTGCAGAGGACGCCGGCGCACCAGACGGACGGGCTCGCGGAGCTGGTCTGCACGAATTCGTTCAAGAGCACGGACCCGGCGAACGCGCACGGACTCCTGAAGACGGAGATGCGCGCCCTCGGCTCGCTGCTCCTGACGGCGGCAGAGGAGGCACGCGTCCCGGCCGGCGCGGCGCTCGCCGTCGACCGCGACGTCTTCTCCCGGCGGATGACGGCGTTCATCGAATCGCACCCGCGGATCACGATCGAGCGGCGCGAGGTCACCAGGCTGCCCGAGGGGCCGACCGTCATGGCGACCGGCCCGCTCACGTCGGACGCGCTCACCGACGCGATCACCGAAATCCTCGGCGACGACGGCCTCGCGTTCTACGACTCGATCGCGCCGATCATCAGCTTCGAGTCGATCGACCTGGACGTGGCCTACTTCATGTCGCGCTACGGCAAGGGTGACGGCGACGACTACCTGAACTGCCCCCTCGACCGTGAGCAGTACGAGGCGTTCCTCGCCGCGCTGCGTGAGGCCGACATCTACCCGGGCCACGATTGGGAGAACATCCCGTTCTTCGAGGGGTGCCTCCCGATCGAGGTCATGGCGACCCGTGGCGACGACACGCTGCGCTTCGGCCCGATGAAGCCGGTCGGCCTGCCCGATCCGAGGACCGGTCGCGATCCGTACGCGGTGCTCCAGCTTCGGCGCGAGGACAAGGACGGCCGGATGTGGAACCTGGTCGGCTTCCAGACGCGGCTGCGGACGGGTGAGCAGCGCCGGGTTTTCCGCATGATCCCGGGGCTCGAGAACGCCGAGTTCCTCCGTTACGGCTCGATCCACAGGAACACGTATCTGAACTTCCCGGCCCGACTGAACGAGTACGGTGCGCCCGAGGCGCGGCCGGATCTGATCTTCGCGGGCCAGCTCACGGGGGTGGAAGGCTACACCGAGTCGGCGGCGTCGGGGATCCTCGCGGGCGTGAACCTGGACCGACTGGTCCGCGGCAAGGCGCCCGTGGTGCCGCCGTCGACGACGATGCTCGGCGGGCTCTACCGCTACCTGCGCGAGGGGAACCCGAAGGACTTCGCGCCGATGAACTCCAACTTCGGGCTGCTGGATTCGCTGAACGAGCGGATCCGCGACAAGCGCAGGAAGCGCGAGCGGCTGGCGGAGCGGGCGCAGGAGGCGTTCGCCGCCTGGATGCGCGAGCACGGGATCGAGCCGGTGGAGGTCGAGGCCGGAGTCGCGGCGTGATCGCCGAATACGTCCGCCACCTGGCCGACGGGCGGCAGCTGAGCCCACACACCGTCGCGGCGTATCGTCGCGACCTGGAGGAGTTCCAGGCGTTCCTCTACCGCTACTACGGCGAGGAGGAGTGGACGTGGGGCGGCGTCGACCGCCTCACGCTCCGCGGCTTCCTCAGCGACCTCGCCCGTCGCGAGCTCTCGCGCCGCACGATCGCGCGCAAGCTCTCCGCCGTCCGCTCCTTCTACCGATGGCTGCACAGAGAGGAGCGGGTCGAGGCCAACCCCGCCCGGGCCGTGCAATCGCCCAAACTCGAACGTACACTGCCCGCGTGGCTCACCCGAGCCGACGTCGAGCGGATCTTCGATCTGGCCGAGGTCCGAGCCGCCGAGGGCGGGTTCCGCGGCGCGCGCAACCTGGCGATCGTCGAGACCTTCTATTCGACCGGGATGCGCGTCTCCGAACTGCACGGGCTCGACCTCGACGATCTCGATCTGATCGGCGATCAGGTCAAGGTCCGCGGCAAGGGGCGCAAGGAGCGGATCGTACCGCTCGGCGGGAAGGCGGTCACGGCGCTGCGTCGCTACGAACTGCGCCGCTCCGAGGTCATGGCGCGCTGTCAGGGCGGTGACCGCCGCGCCGTCTTCGTCTCGGCACGCGGGCGCCGTCTCTCGATCCGCCAGATCCAGCAGATCGTACGCGATTTCCTCGACGCCGTGGCCGAGGACACCGGGCTCAGCACCCATTCGCTCCGCCATTCCTTCGCCACGCACCTCCTCGATGCGGGCGCGGACCTCATGGCCGTCAAGGAACTCCTCGGCCACGCCTCGCTTTCCACCACGCGCATCTACACGCACACCTCGAAGGAACGCCTCAAGCGGGTCTACGATCAGGCGCACCCTCGGGCATAACATGATCCGATCTTCGTGGCTTTCTCGATAGGAGAGACGGGAGTTTCTTTGAATCCGTCCTCTGGAGAGCCACCCATGATCCGCCCTCGGATGTTGCAGCCCCGGTCGACTGCTCGCTCCGTACGCGTAGCGACGGCAATGCTCGCCGCTGCATTCCTTTCCGCCTGCGGGGACGATCCATCGCCGGTCGAGCCGGACCTTGATATCACCGTCCAGATCGAGCCCGGGAGCCTGGAGCTGGAGCTCGGCGACACCGCCACGCTCGCATTGAGCGTGAGGGACAAGGCCGGCAACGAGCTCGACGGCAGAAACGTGAAGTGGACGAGCAGCGACCCTGCCGTGGCGAGCGTCGACGCGGGGCGAGTCACTGCCATCTCTGAGGGAAGTGTCACCATCCAGGCCGAGGTCGAGGGCGAGCGCGGCGAGGCTACGGTGGTCGTCGTGCCGTGGAGCATCGAGCCTAGCGCGGTCGCGATCGATTCGACGTCGCTTCGCCTCGTGAGCGACGAGGCCGAACTCGCCCGAGGCACGTTTCGTTTCGAGCGACTGGACGACGACGCGCCGATGATCGATGTCGGCGCAGTGATCGTCGGCCTGCAGGGCGGCGGCTTCCTACGCCGCGTGAGTTCGGTGGAGAGCTCAGGCACGATGCTCACGCTCGAGACGGAGCCTGCCGCCCTGGTCGACGTGGTTCGCCACGGCTCGTTCGAGACGACCGTCGACATGACGTCCGGCTCTCCCTCGCTCGTACCCGGCCGGATGCCCGCACGGGGCGAGGTGCTGTGGGGGCCGGCCGAGCTGGTCGAAGGTGTCGAGGGGGTGGAGCTGACCGCGGTCGGGCTCGACCTCTCGGGGATCGACTTCTGCCATTACGTCGACTGTCCTGAGGAGATCAAGCACTTCAAGCTGGCCGCGGGCCGTGTCGGCTTCGACCCGAACCTCGAGGTGAGTGCGACCATCGAGGACTACTCGGTTACGGCGTTCGAGGCCGTCGCCACAGGAGAGCTGAGCTACGACTTCTCGGTGCTCCTCGAGGCCGAGCAGTCGACCAGCTTCAAGCGCAGCACCACGCTGGCCAAAGTCCAGCGCGTCTTCTACGCGCAAGTCGGCTGGGTGCCGGTCGTGGGCGTCGCGCAGTTCGAGGTGAAGGCGGGCTTCGAGGCCAAGGCAACGATCAAGGGGCTGATCCAGGCGGGCTTCGAGAGCGTGAACCAGGTGAGCGTGGGCGGGCGCTACGCGGCCGAATCGGGGTGGGAGGGCGTACTCGACGGCTCGCAGACGTTCGATGCCCACGAGCCGTCGCTCAGCGACAGCACGCTGGTCGGACAGATCGAGCTGGAGGCGAAGGTATCGATCACGCCGGAACTCAAGATCCTCTTCTACAACGTGGCCGGCCCGTTCGTCAACGTGGAGCCTTACGGCAAGGCCACGCTGTCGTTCGGCACGGAGTCGTGCAAGCTGCGATCGGTGGCGGGCATCGACACCAAGGTGGGCTTCACGATCTCCGTGTTGGATCCGAAAGTGGGCACATTCGAGAAGTCGTTCTCTCCCTTCGAATGGCCTGGACTCGAGTGGGATTGTCCTCTCGGTCACCTCGACGTCTCGACGATCACGAATGGCCAGAACGCCGACCCGGACGGCTACCGCATCCTGGTCGACGGCAAGGATGAGGCGGGCATCGCCTCGACGGGCAGTGCGCTGGTCGAGTGGGTGCGTGTCGGCACGCGGACCGTGTCGCTCGCCGGGGTGGCCGAGGGCTGCACCGTCGAAGGGGGCAACGCGCGACAGGTCGATGTCGAGATCGGGCTGATCATGCCGGTCGACTTCGTCGTGAATTGCGGGGAGGACGGTGAGCCCACCCAGCCCTCGATCGAAGGGTCGTGGTCGCTTACGGTCGATGTCGTCTGCACGGGGCCCATGACGGTCACGCAGGCCGGTGCGACGTTCGAGGTCAGTGGGTCCATCGGTGGGGCCTTGTGCCCGTTCTCTGCCTCCGGGAGCGGCAACGGAACGCTCGACGGAAACTCCATCGCCTTCGGCATTGCTTTTGGCACGGGTTCCGACGGCAGCGGCTCCGGTCTTGGCGAGGTGCAGTTCACCGGCACCATAGGACCCGACGGAAACACGATGTCCGGCACGTACACGGGTGCACGAAGCGGCCAGTGGAGTGCGGTCCGTCAGTAAACCGGGCCCCTGAACGAGTCGTTTCCTTCCAGACAGCGGTCTAGAACCTCGGCGGCGGACGTCCGGAGTACGGACGTCCGCCGCCGCCCGGGCTCCGACCGCTCCCCCCTTTGCAAGCCCCCGCTCCTCCCCCAGATTGGCCTCCGGGACAATCCCCCG
Organism: uncultured bacterium; assembly: GCA_937995995.1. Classification (GTDB taxonomy): domain Bacteria; phylum Gemmatimonadota; class Gemmatimonadetes; order Longimicrobiales; family RSA9; genus CALBZE01. The sequence continues at coordinate 874 of CALKIP010000279.1, read as the reverse complement.
CGTTCGGGGGTACTGGGTGGTAAGGAGGAATCATGAGTCAAATCCACGCGACGACGATCGTCGCCGTTCGGCATGCCGGCCGGGTCGCGCTCGGCGGCGACGGCCAGGTCACGATGGGCGATACGGTGATGAAGGCGACCGCGCAGAAGGTCCGCAGGTTGAAGGACGGCCGTGTCCTGGCCGGCTTCGCGGGCTCCGTCGCCGACGCTTTCACCTTGTTCGAAAAGTTCGAGGAGAAGCTGGAGCGTTACCCCGGAAACCTGCCGCGGGCGGCGGTCGAATTGGCGAAGGAATGGCGGACCGACCGCTACCTGCGCCGCCTCGAGGCGCTCCTCACGGTCGCCGACCGGGACCACCTCTTCGTGATCAGTGGCGACGGCAACGTGATCGAGCCGGACGACGACATCGCGGCGATCGGCAGTGGCGGCAGCTTTGCGCTCGCGGCGGCGAGGGCGCTGCGCAAGCACGCCGATCTCTCCGCGGCCGACATCGTCCGCGAGTCGCTCGAGATCGCCGGCGACATCTGCATTTACACGAACCGGAATATCACGGTTCTGGAGTTGTAGTCGTAGGGCGAGCGGGAGCGCGAGGGTGGAGAACGTTTGCAATACCCGCACTCGCCCTCGCCCTACGAAGCAAAGCGGAGCAATCATGACACAGGTACTGAACAAGAGCGCGACGTCCGAGGACGCCGGGGCGGAGCAGGAGTCCAGGTGGCTCGACGAGATGACGCCTCGCCAGATCGTGGCCGAGCTCGACAAGTACATCGTCGGCCAGGATGCGGCCAAGAAGTCGGTGGCGATCGCGCTACGCAACCGGTGGCGCAGGCAGCGCGTCGACGACGACCTTCGTGAGGAGATCGTCCCGAACAACA
>CALKIP010000278.1 GCA_937995995.1 uncultured bacterium | reverse complement strand
GCGCCCAGAGAAAGGAGCAAGTCATGCGAGCTCCACACACCCTTCGCCCCCTTGCGACACTGGCTGTGCTCTTCGTCCTCGCGGCAGCGCCTCTGGCCGCGCAGGAGAAGCCGAAGGAGCGCAAGACCGAGACGCGCGCGTCCCGGCCGGCACCGACAAGGGTCGAGAGGCCTGCGGCACGCTCCTCGCCGAGGGCAACGAATCGCCGCCCCGATGCGCGCCCCGCAGCGGCGGCGCGGCCGTCGACGAGGCGAGGCGAGATGAGGCCGGCGAATCCCTCGGGGCGACGTTCGGGGACCGACACCCGCATCAGCACTCCACGGGCCGACCGTGGGAGCATGCGGCCGGACACCCGGGCCAACCATCGGGTCGATGCCCGTAAAGACCGTCTCCACGAACAACGTGATCGACACTCCGACCGTCGGGACGACATTCACATCCCCCGGACGAGTGCCTTGGGGGATGCTCGGCCCGACGCCTACAGCCCCGAGGCCATCGAGGGCGCCGCACACATCAAACACTTCATCCGCAGTGATGACGGGAGCGGCGAGTTGAAGTTGGTCGACGGCGGCGCGTCCATCAGGGACAAGGCCGCGGCGCTGGAACAGGTTCTCCTTCTTCTGGAGCAGCGGAATGCTGGCGCGGATGCCTCGGCGCATCCCGAGGATGCGGGGCGTTCCGAAGCCCGGTCCGAACCGTACGGTGATGTGCGTTCGCCTCTCGATGGGGACAGGCGCCTCAAATGTGACGATCAAGCACCCTGCAACGAGGGAGACTTCCCTCGCCAGCCGCCTCGCGTCGATGACGGCAGAGATGGCGGTGATCCGGGTGAGGACAAGGGGGAAGACGGTGACGGGGAGAAGCCGACGCCGCCCGTCGTGAGGCCGCCCGCCCCAATACCGGCCGTACCGGTCGGGCCCACCTTCCCTTCGCTAAACCGGCGCCGCTTGCTGGATTTGACGTCGATGAACATGTGCAGTTACTCGATCGACCCGTTCGGAAGCCCCTACATGTTCGGCTTCGGGCCGTTCCGACGTCACGATCCACTGTGGCGCCAGACCAGAAGCGTGACTCAGGGGCATGGGTTCGGGTACGACGAGTGGCTCGCCTGCTTCGGCTATCGCATCGGGCCCACCTACACCTGGGATCTCTACGAGGGCCGAATGCAGGACGCAGTGGTCGATTGCACGGTCGTAACCGTGCAGCGGCACGACGACGCGGTCGTGAGCGTCCGGGTCGGACTCCCGGCGCTCGGCGCCGCGACGCCGGAAGAGTTGAGAAAGGCCATCAACGAGCGGCTCTCTCGCGGAGAGTCCGTCTCTCTCGAAATCACGCTGAGGCCCGAGGAGGTGAAGGAGGTCTCGGTCAGGGCGTGTGATGAGGACGACGAACGGTAGCGCGGGGCCGCTGGCGTAGTCCCGAACCTTGCCGTCGTGAACAAGCGGCGTCGCCCCCCCCGGCGGCGCCGCTCGTCGTTGTGCGACCGGTCGCTCGCCCAACCGATCCGCCCGGTCCGGCAGTCTTGACTTGCCGCAGGACGCCGTCTAGACTCCTGCTCGAACGATCGTTCGATAGAAATGGAGCCGACCCATGAGTCAGCTGGCCGAGGAGCAACTCAAGGAAAAGGTCCAGAACGGCTACATCCTCGAGTCTCCCGATGAGATGACCGAGGGGTACCGCAAGGCGCTGATCGTGCAGCTCACCGTCCAGGGCGACACGGAGCTGATCAGTGCGCCGGCGTACTGGATGGCGGCGCAGGACGCGCCGTCGACGAACACGCAGGTCTCGGCGGTCGCGATCATCCAGGACGAGTTGGCGCACGCGAACATCGCCTACCGCATCCTGGAGGATCTGGGCGTGAGCCGGGAGCATCTGCTCTACGGGCGGGCGCCGCACGAGTTCAAGCACCCCTACGGCTTCGACCAGCCGCTGGAGAGCTGGGTCGAGCTGGTGGTGGCCAACGCCTTCTTCGACCGTGCGGGCTTCACGCTTCTGGGCGATGTCTACGAGAACACGAGCTACGGCCCGCTGAAGCGCGCACTCGTCAAGGTCGACCTGGAAGAGAACTTCCATCTGCGCCACGGCGAGAACTGGATGAAGCGTCTGGTCAAGCTGGGCGGCGAGGCCAGGCAGGCGCTGCAGCGCGCTGTCGACTGGATGTTTCCGATGACCATCGAATGGTTCGGGTTGCCGGACCACCTGAAGCGGCACAGCGGCCAGCTCGAATACCGGCTCAAGGGGCTGACGAACGATCAGCTTCGCCAGAAGTGGATGGCCGCCACGGTGCCGCTCTGCGAGAAGCACGGACTCAGGGTCCCGGCCCACTGGGATGAGGCGCAGCAGAAGTACGTGCTCGAGTACCCGTTCCCGTGTCGGTACGACGCCGAGGCCAAGCACTGGCTCTTCGACGAGGGTGAGATCACGTGGGACGAGGTGTTCGCTCGCTGGAAGGCGCGTGGGCCGATGAACGAGCGCTACGTCGAGTCGGTGCGTCGCAGCCACGGCTCGTTGCAGCGCATGTTGGTGGCGGCGTGAGCGCGCGGCCGGTCGGAGGCGTGGAGCCCGTGCCGGCGACGTCGTCCGGGGGCGAAGCCGCTGGCGTGGAGGCGGCGCCGGCGGAGGGAACGAAGGGTAGGATGCTCGAGGTTCCAGCCGGCGTCGTCGTTCGACCCGGAACGGAGCCGCTCTGGGCGGCGCTCAAGGAGGTGCTCGACCCCGAATTCCCGATCAGCGTCGTGGACTTGGGGTTGATCTACGATATCCGCCGCGAGGGCGGTCGCGTCGACATCGACCTCACCTTCACGGCCACCGGGTGCCCGTGCATGGAGCTGATCGAGGAGGACGTACGCGACCGGCTCGCCGAGGTGACGGGCGTGGAGGAGGTCGCGGTCCACATCGTCTGGGACCCGCCGTGGACACGGGACAGAATGACGGAGACGGCGCGGGAGGTGCTTCGCAGTTTCGGTGTCGCGGCTTGAGCATTGCCGCAGGGCTGGCCCTGGCCCTGGACTCGCCCCCCTGAGAGCAGAACGAAGGTGGAGCCACCATGAGCACAGTCTACGAAGTCTTCGCCCGAAAGCAGCGAGGCGAGCCTCTCAGGCACATTGGTTGGCTGAGCGCGCCGGACGACGATCTGGCGCGCGTCTATGCGTACCAGATGTACGACGAGGAGCGCTGGTTCGACATGTGGGTGGCACCACGGGAGCGGATGCTCGAAGTCTTCAACTCGGACCGCAACACGGCGCTGGGGGCGTGAGATGGCGACGACTGTCCAGACGACCGAGCTGAGCGCGACCGTCAGGCAGGCGGTTCGCGACCTGATCCTGGTCCTTGCCGACAGCAAGCGCCTGCTCGGGATGCGCTACGGCGAGTGGATCCTTGGTGCCCCGGAGCTGGAGGCGGGGATCGCCTGTGCCGCAATGGCCCAGGACGAGTGGGGGCACGCGCGACTCTTCTATGCGCTGCTCAAGGATTTCGGCGAGGATGTGGGCGCGCTCGAGCACGGCCGCGAGCCACACGAGTACGTGAGCATGGAGGCGCTGGACCAGGAGCCGGCAGATTGGTTCGGACTCGTCGCTCTGAACGCGCTCGCGGACGGCGCGCTCTCGGTACAGTGTGAAGCCCTGCGCGGCTCGGCGTACGCGCCGCTCGCACAGCGCGTCGGGAAGCTGCTCGACGAGGAGCGATTCCACGCCGCACACGGTGCGGCGTGGTTCCGGCGTCTGGCGCGAGCCGGCGACGAAGCACGAAGCGCACTGGCCGACGCCGTCGAGGCGGTGCTTCCCGGCCTCCTGCGCTGGTTCGGTCCCGACTCGGATCGCGCGGCGGCGCTGCAGGCAGCGGGCGTCGTCGACGCCGCGGGAGGGGGCGTGCGTCAGCGCTATCTGGACCGGGTCGGCACCCTGCTCGAGGAACTCGGTGATCGGGGTGCCGCGTTGCGGGCCGCCGCCTTCGCATTCGACGGTTTCGACGAAGCTTCGCGTCGCGTATCGCGCGAAGGCCCGGACGCGGCGACCGTCGCGAGGATCCGCGGCGACAAGAACCGCTCCTTCCTCATGGACTGATGGCCGACGCTCCGCGCACCCGGTCGAAGTCCACCGTCACAGCCACGGACCTCGGCCTCCCCGAGCACCCTGCCTGCCCCTTCTGTGGCCGTCGTGACACGGAGCTCCACGCTCCGTTCGGCGGTCAACTCTCCGTCGTGACCTACTGGTGCCACCGCTGCCACACGGCGTTC
>CALKIP010000277.1 GCA_937995995.1 uncultured bacterium | reverse complement strand
CTCGCCCGGCGAGATCCCGCCGTGGCTGCCCACCACCTTGACGTTCAGTCGCGGGTACTCCACCTCCATCCGCAACTGGTCTAAGCCCTTCAGGTTCACGAAGCACGCGAAGCTCGAGATGAAAGGCACCTTCCCCACGCTGGCCAGACCGCCGGCCATCCCGACCAGGTTCGCCTCCTGGATCCCGACGTTCAGGAAGCGATCCGGGAACTCTTCACCGAAGTAGGCGCTCTTCGTGCTCTTCGCCAGATCCGCGTCGAGTACGACGATGTCGTCGTACCGTGCACCGAGGTCGTGCAGTGCCTCGCCGTACGCATCCCGCGTCGCCTTGCCGAGTGTCAGCCCCTCGTACAGCGCCTTCATCGACCCGCCTCCTTATCCTCGGCCGCCTCGCGCTCGATCGAGTGCTCGGCACGCACCAGGGCGTCATCGAGCTCGCCGAGCGCCCGTGCGAGTTCCTCCTCCGTGGGCGCAACGCCGTGGTAAGCGTTCTCGCCTTCCATGAAGCTCACGCCCTTCCCCTTCACCGTGTGCGCGATCACGCACGCGGGGCCATCCTGCTCGTTCGCCCACTCCAGCGCTTCCACCACCTGACGCAGGTCGTGTCCGTCGATTTCCCGGACGCGCCAGTTCATTGAACGCCACTTGTCCGCGAACGGCTCCAGGCCGATGATGTCCTCGATCGCGCCGTCGAGTTGATACTTGTTGTAGTCGACGATCGCAATCAGGTTGTCAGGCTTCAGATGGCCCGCCGCCATCGCCGCCTCCCAGACCTGCCCCTCCTGACACTCGCCATCGCCCAGTAGCACGTAGACCCGGTAATCCTTCTGGTCCATCCGTGCGCCCAGGGCCACGCCCAGGCCGATCGAGAGCCCCTGGCCCAGTGAGCCCGTCGAAGCCTCGATGCCCGGCGTCGCGCCAAGCACAGGGTGACCCTGCAGACGGCTATTGATCTTGCGCAGCGTCATCAGCTCTTCGACCGGGAAATACCCGGCCTCTGCCATGGCCGCATACTGCACGGGGACGCCGTGACCCTTGGAGAGGATGAAGCGATCCCGATCGGGCCACTCCGGCTGCTCCGCATCGTAGCGCAGGAACCCGCCGAAATAGAGCGCCGTCACCAGCTCAACCGCCGAGAGAGAGCCGCCCGGGTGCCCACTCTTCGACTCCGCCAACATGGTCACGATGTGGCGACGAATCCGCGTCGCCATGTCTCGCAGTGCGGCCACATCCAGGCCCCTCTCGGGATGGCTCCGCGCAGCCTCAGTCATATGCCCTCGTGTTCGGGTGTTCGGTCCACGGTCATGCAGCCCGGAAAGGTAATGAGGCGGATCACTTCACGCAAAAGAAAACGCCCGGCCGGTCGGCCGGGCGTTTCCACGGACTCGGTGGCGAGGCGTGCGATCAGCCGCGCACCTTGCGTACC
>CALKIP010000276.1 GCA_937995995.1 uncultured bacterium | reverse complement strand
TTCCATACATTTTCTCGTAGTTGACCTGCGGTTCGAATCCGAGGTCGGAATGGAAGAGCCTGTGGCCGCGCGTGCCCGGGAACTTCGACAGCTAGCTGGAGCAGGATCTGTGGGCGCTACTCAAGTCAGGTCGTCTGCTGGATTCCATTGCCCACTTCATTGTCTTCAAGCGGCGGGACGACGAGGTGGCCAAGAAGGTCTGCCGCTTTCAGCAGTTCCGGGCGGTGGACAAGATCGTCCGGCGCGGGGGTGAGGAGGAGCACCGGCGCCACTGGTGTGACACACGCAGGGGAGCGGCAAGTCACTAACGATAGTCTTTGCTGCGCAGCCACCGCACGCTGGTGTCGCTGGCGCTGGAGTGCCCGAACCTGCTAGTCCTGACATACCGCATCGACCTGGGCGACCAGGCCTCGGGCACCTTCGCAGCGTGTGGGCTGCTGAGCCCGGTGCAGGTGGACTCGGCGGCGTGGTTCAGGAGCCGCGCATCGGGGCGGCCGACTGCGGCAACGCGGTCCCGCAAGGCTCTGGCCCCACCGCCTTCCGCCGACGTACCTTCAGACCCCTTACAACCGCATCCCGTCACGTCCCGGACCCGGCGCCGGGCCCATCAACCTCCGAGGAAGGAGAACCCGTCATGCTCCGAACGATCGGTGCCGTCGTCCTTGGCTATCTCGCCATGGCCCTCGTCGTCTTTGTCGCCCTCTCGGGCGCGTACCTCGCGGTGGGTGCGGACGGCGCATTCCGCCCCGGTGTCTACGAGGTCTCGGCGCTCTGGATCGGGATCAGCCTCGTCGTCGGCTTCGGCGCCGCGCTCCTTGGCGGGGTCGTGGCGCGCAAGGTCGCGGGCGGAGCGCGGGGGCCGCGCGTGCTCGCGGCCGTCGTCTTCGTGCTCGGCCTGGCCACTGCGGCGCCGGCACTCCGGGGCGACGCGGGTGCGGCGGCCCCGCGCACCGGTGAGGTCGGCAACATCGAGGCGATGCAGAGCGCGCGGACCCCGCTCGTGGTCCTGCTGCTCAACCCGCTGATCGGCGCGGCGGGCGTGCTGGTCGGCGGGCGGGCGCTTCGAACGGAGCGGGCGGCCGAGGCGGAGGCGCCGGTCGTGGCCGGTGGGTGAGATGGTCGGCACCTAGCCGCCGGTATCGACATCGCCAACTCTGGAAAAAACGCCGGCGGTGGGCAAGTCTGCCCACCGCCGGCGTCGTTTTCACGTCCCCGCTAGTGCGGGTCGGACTCAGTCCAGGAGTCGCGCCGGGAGCGGGACGCGGTCCATGAGCTTGAAGATCGGGATCAACGGCGGCTCGGCGTCCGCGCGGACGCTCACGTCCGGGCCGGTCTCCCCGACCGGCGTCGAGCCGTCGGCGTTCTGTGCCCTTGCGGTGCGCTGGGCCGCGAGCTCGGCCTTGGGCAGCCACGCGTCCATCGTGTTCCAGTAGATCACGTTGTCGTCCGTCTCGGGCTCGAGCATGTACGCGGCGAGGCGGCCGAGCGCCTGATCGGTGGGCACGATGAAGGTGCCCTGGGGCAGCGTGCGCTCGATCGTGACGACCTCGCCCACCTCGACGACGGTGGCCGCCTGGTGGTTGTAGGCGCGCTCGTAGGAGACGTCGGCCAGCGTGTAGGCGTCGACCTCGAGCCTGGTGCTGTCCACGAGCACCTCGACGGTGATGCCGTGGCGCCGGAGCAGGTCGACGGCGGCGACGGCGTCGCGCGGCAGGACGTAGGCCCAGGGCCGCGGCCGCTTGAGTACCGGGACCGGCCGCTTCATCAGGCTGTCGCTCTGGACCTCGATGACGCGCCGGTTCTTGCCTTCGCCCTCGGCGATCTTGTAGGTGACCTTGTAGGGCTCCGGTGCGTAATCCTGCCGGACGACGACCTCGTCCCACGCGCCGTCGCCGAAGGCGGCGGTCGTCTGCCGTGCATCCTGCACGAGCGCCATCAGCTTCTCTGCGTTGTCGCGCACGTACTCCAGGACGGTCTTGTAGCCGACGACGCCGGCCATGACGCCCGTCTCGAGCGGCTGGCTCCCCGGCGACTCGAAGAGGATCGCGACGCTGTTCACGAGCCCGCCGTAGTTGCGGCCGATGCGCGCCTGCCAGCCGCCGGTGTTCCAGCGCGTGCGCGTGCCGCGCGCGTAGTACCACGACTCGTAGCCGTTCTCGAGCATGCGCCGGTCGATCAGCGGGAAGATCTCCTCGTCACAGACCTGGGTGAGGGAGGGGTCCGCCGAGGCGTTGCTCGCGCACTGGTAGCTCAGGTTGTAGGGGTACGCGCCCCCGTTGTGGCCGTCCACGAAGAGGTGCGGGCGCCAGCGGTGCAGCACGTTGCGGATGTAGTTCGTGACCGACTGCTGCTCCAGCTTGACGTAGTCGCGGTTCATGTCGATGCCCCACGAGTTGCCGCGGATCCCGCGCTCGCTGGCCTCGAAACCGTCGGGGTTGATCGTCGGCACGACGACGATGACGAGGTCGTCCAGCCAGCCGTTGACCTCCGTGCCCGGCGTCGCCAGGTCACGCAGCAGCAGGAGGAGCGACTCGCGCAGCGTACGCTCGTTGCCGTGCACGTTCGCCGCGAGGACGAGCACGGGCTTGCCCGACGCCCACGCCTCGAACGGCTGCGTCACGGCCGGCCGGCTGAAGACGGCGTACGGCAGCTCACGGCCCTGGAACGTCTCGCCGTAGTAGCCGAGCCGCATCTCGGGCGAGGCGGCGCGGAGCGCGCGCAGGTACTCGAGAAGCTCGGGGTGGCGCGTGTGCCGCTTGAAGCCGGATTCCTCCGCGGCCGTGCGCAGCGACTGCGGCCCCTGTGGCGACTGCGCCACCGCCGTCTGCGCGGTCGCACAACCGGTCAGCGCCAGTGCCGCGAGCGCCGATGCGGCCGCGAACGAGCGGACACGGGCGTGAACGGGGGAGCAGACCTTCATCGGTTTGCCTCCATGGTGGTGCGGTTCTGCTGTATGGAAAAGGTGAATGGGTCCAAGATCGCCGTTTGGGGCGATTGGCGCAAATTTATTCACACGGAGGCACGGAGGCACGGAGGCACGGAGATACAAAGGCACAAAGGCACAAAGGCACAGAGGTACTGAGGTGCGGAGGTGCGGAGGTGCGGAGGTGCGGAGGTGCGGATCGCTCGACCGCCGTCGCCTCCCGCTCTCCGACGACACAAATATGCCATTGATCGTCCAGGCGTGCGCCGGCAGAGTCACCCGTTCCACCCGAGAAGCATACCCTGCCCGGAAGCTGACAAGATGAGCACACAGATGTGGCCGCACCGCGGTGCACTCCTCGGCCTTGCCGTCGTCGCGTTCCTCTCGTGCGGCGGCGAGCCGCCGACCGATCCGATCGACCCTCCGCCCGTCGACCCGCCCGGTGGCGATGGCCCGTCCTCGCCGGCCACCCTGTCGATCTCCGAGGCGGAGCTCTCCTTCGTGGCGCTGGGCGACTCGGCGCAGCTCAACGCGGAGGTGCGCGACGGCGACGGCAAGGTCATGGCCGGTGAGGCGATCGAGTGGTCGAGCACGGATTCGGACGTCGCGACGGTGAACTCGAGGGGTGTGGTCACGGCCGTCTCCAACGGCGCCGCCGAGGTGGTCGCGAAGTCGGGCGCGCTGGCGGATACCGTATCGGTCGAGGTCTCCCAGGTCGCGGCCTCGATCACGCTGAGTCCGAGCACCTTCAGACTGACCGAGGGGGAGACGCTACAGGTCGACGCGGCCGTCACGGACGCGAACGGCGTCCCGATCGAAGGCGCGGAGATCGTCTGGTCGAGTGGCAAGGCGAGCGTCGCGACGGTCGATGCGAACGGCGTCGTCACTGCGGTGCGGGGCCGCGGAAGCGCCACGCTGACCGCGGCGGTGGATGGCGAGGTCGGCGCCGCCACGGTCGAGGTGCCGGGCCGGATCCTCTTCGTGAGCGATACCGACGGCGACTTCGAGATCTACACGATGGACGAGGATGGGGCCCATGTGGTCCAGCTCACGCACAACACCGCCGCGGACAGCAGTGCGGTCTGGTCGCCGGATGGCTCGAAGATCGCCTTCATCAGCCACAGGGACGGCAGCCGACAGATCTACGTGATGAACGCGGATGGCTCGGGCCAGCGGAATCTGACGAACGACACCGCGAACGTCGGTCGGTTCAGCTGGTCGCCGTTCAGCACGCATATCGCCTTCGAGAGCGATCGCGATGGCGATTTCGACCTCTACGTGGTGGACGTGGCCGGTGGGACGCCGAAGAACATCACGAATACGAGTGTCTGGGAAGCGCAGCCGGCGTGGTCGCCGGACGGCTACATGATCGCTCACGCGAGCAACTATTCCGGGAACGCCAATATCCACGTGATCCGGCACGACGGGGTCGGAGGTAATGGTCTCACGATCGATCCGGCGTCCGATGTCATGCCCGTCTGGTCGCCGGATGGCAGCAAGCTGGCGTTCATCAGCGACCGGGACGGAAGGGATGAGATCTACGTGATGGATGCCAACGGCCAGAACCAGACCCGGCTCACGACCACCGGCATTCCGGTGAGCAGGCCGGTCTGGTCCCCGGATGGGAGGCGGCTCGCCTTCACCAGCGAGGGGCTCCTGACGTCCATCATCTATGTGGTCCAGGTGGATGGCGGGGCGGAGACACGGCTGACTCCCGTGTCGAGCCTCGCCGCGATGCCTGCGTGGGCGCCGGACGGCAGCAAGCTGCTCTACATCAGTGAGGTTGGTTCCGGGATTGTGGAGGTGTTCGCGATGGACCCGGACGGCTCGAACGTCGAGCAGGTGACGACCCGCGCCGGGGTCACGCTCTCACCCGCCTGGCGGCCGTGGCCTTAGGATACCGGTCCAACGTTTCCGTCTGCCGATTGTCTCGGGCTTAGGGAAGGGGGAAGGGGCACCGGCGCTCGGTGGGGCCGAGCGCCGGTGTCGGACGGCTACTGGGCGGACGTAGCCACTCCCCGCGAAACTTCCGCCAGCTCCCGCGCGGCGGCTGCCATGGCGCGCACGCGCTCGGGGTCGTCGGCGCGTCGGGCATCGGCGTCCAGCTCGGCGGCGAGCGCTTCGAGCCGCTTGCTGCGCTCCGCGCCCATCGCCGCTTCCGCGGCGTCGATCGCCTGGGCGATCGCCGTGGTGCGGGCCTCGGGCAGCCCGCCGTTGCGGACGAGCTGGTCCAGGTACGAGCGGACGACCGGGAAGGCGGCCGGCCACACGATCTTCGGCTGGCTCTGCGGGTTGTACTCGTCCATGCGGACGAGCTTCGCCGCCTCGATCTCGTTCTTCGAGAGGTACTCGCTCGGCACGAGCTCGAGGATGTCGAGGCCGCGGTCGAGCTCCGAGGAGTAGATGTAGCCGTTGTACCAGTAGGCGCCCCAGGAGCCGCCGATCACGAGCTTCTCGGCGTCGATCGGCCCGCGGTCGAAGTACGCGATCTCGAACGGGTTCTCCGGGTCGGTGAAGTCGAAGACGTTCACCCCGCCCTGGTACCAGCCCTGGACCATGATGTCACGACCGGGGACCGGGATCAGGCCGCCGTTGTGGGAGACGCAGTTCTCGGTGTCGGTCTGTGCGGCCATCATCTTGACGTAGCCGTGCTGCGTCATCTTGCCGTTGTCGTCGATGCTCAGGACGGTGTTCCCGCCGAGGTGCACCGGGTCACCGACGCGGCAGCGCGGCGCCGTGCCGCCGCCCCACTCGTCGGTGAAGACGACGCTGCGGCCGTCGTTGCTGAAGACGGCGGTGTGCCAGAGCGAGAAGTTCAGGTCCGACTTCGCATCGAGGCGGACGGGGTTCTCGGGGTCCGAGGCATCGAGGAGGATCCCGAAGGTCCCGCACGAGCCGGCGACGAGGTTGAACTCGGGGTACGACGTCAGGTCATGGCACCCGCGCGGCCCGTGTGCGAAGCGCGGCGAGACGTCGTCGCCGAAGACCTGACCGGCGCGCCCCGGCGCCCGGGGCAGGCCCTCGAAGATCCTGGCGTACCCGACCACCGCCGACTGCTCGGGGGCGTCGAGGGGGACGCGGATGATGTCGATGCGGTACTGCGCCGTGTTCGGGTTCTCGTCCACCGTGCCGTCCGAGCACTCCGGCATCTCGGAGGGGTCGCGCACGGGGGCGGTCCCGCCCACGTAGATGTAGATCACGCCCGGATCCTTGGGGTCCGGCACGATCGTGTGCGTGTGCGAGCCCCGGCACGTCTCGACGTTCTTGACGAGGCGCGGGTTGCTCGGGTCGCTCACGTCGAAGATGCGGACGCCGAGCGTGCGGTCCCGGCCGTCCTCGACGCCCTGCGTGCCGCAGTCCTTGCGCGAGCGCCGCGACTCGGCGGAGACGAAGAGCAGGTCGCCGTAGATCGAGGGGTCGCCCTGGTCCGTCGCACAGAGCACCGCGCTGACCAGCTTCGGCGTCGCCGGATCGCTCACGTCCCAGACCGAGAAGCCGCTGAAGTTGCCCTGGTAGACCAGGTTGCCCTGGAAGGCCAGGTCGGAGTTGACGAACGTCAGGCCCTGTGCGTGGTCGAACTCGGCGGGCTTCGGCGTATAGGAGACGAGCCGCATGTGCTGCAATGCGATCCCCGCATTGTTCCTCTGGCCCGGGCCGAGGCCGACGCGTGCGTCGTCCAGTGTCGCGATCGTGTCGCGCGGCGGCTGTGCCTTCTGCTGCGCGGCGAGCGGCGCCGCCGTCGCGGCGACGGCGAGCACGACCGCCGCCGTCCGGGTCAGGCCGTATCGGACCCTCGCTGCATGACCTTTCATCAGTCCTCACTCCCTCCAGTGGTGGCGAGCATGTCGAGCATGCCCTGCATGACGTAGATCTCGTCTCGCTGATCGGCGTCTACGTCGGTGACGAATCGGAAGAGGTCCGGGTCCTGTGCTGCACCCGGCACTGCAAAGAGCTCCTCGACCATGTCGAGTGCGCCCTCGTGATGATAGATCATGAAGGTCAGGAAGAGGCGGTCGAACTCGCGGCCGCGCGCGGCGTCGAGCTGCGCCATCTGCTCGGGCGTGAGCATCCCGGGCATGAACATGGCGTTCCGCTGCTCTTCGGTGGGCACCACCTGGCCTCGCTCGGCGAGCCAGCGCTCCATGAGCTCGACCTCGTCGCGTTGCGAGATGTCGATCCTCTCGGCCAGCGCCCTCACCTGGGCCCCGGCGTCGTGGGTCTTGGCCATCTCCGACATCACGACCGCCTGCACGTGGTGCCCGATCATGTGCTGCATGAACTGGACGTCGGCCACGGTGTAGCCCGGCCCCGCCGTCGCGGGGAGGTCGACCCCGTGCGCGTGCCCGGCCCCGTGCCCATGTCCACCCGCGTGGTCGTGGGCATGTTCGTAGCCGGGCTCCTGTGCGTGCCCGTGACCCTGGGAATGTACGGCGACGTCGCCGGCCACGCCCGCGCCGCCGCGTGCGCCACACGCCGCCACGGCCAGGGACACGGCGAGGATCCCCATGCGGCCGAGGGCCTTTGCGATCCCATCTCTCGGTGGATGAGCCACGACCGACCGCCACTGGCTTGCAGCCATCACGCCTCCGTTCTCTACAGTGGTTCGGGTGGATTTTAGGGCGTGCGGCTGCGTGGGGCAACATCCGGGGTGGTGCCCCGGCATCGGATCCCTGGTGGCGGAGCACTGCCGGACTGGGTCGGACGGAAGCGCTGGCTGGAGCGGAACGGGTGAGAATGCCGGTGGGAGTAGCCGCTCCTTCGCCGGTGCCCCTGCGCCGATCCGTGCCAGCCCGCTTGCGCATCGCGTGCGTTTCCGGTCTGTTCGTGGCTGCCCCCTCACGCAAACCTGAAGAAGGGAGATCCGGATGTACCTGCGCACTCTCGTCCTGGCGGTGCTATCCCTCGTCTTTGTCACTGCCTGTGCTCGTGATGGCGCCTCGCCGCAGGCGGTCGAGCGGGATCGACTCGAGCGGCGTCAGGACGAGTTCATCGCGGCCCTCGCGGCCAGGGACGCGGACCGGGCAGCGGCGCTGTTCGCGGAGGATGCCGTGATCCACGTGGCGAACATGCCCCCACTCGAGGGGCGGGAGGCGATCCACCGCTTCTACGGCAACCTGTTCAACTACCTCAGCGCGTCGGAAGCGACGCTGGAGCGGCTGGAGATCTCGGCGAGCGGAGACATGGCGTACGCCACGGGGAGGGCGAGCAACGAGTTCCGCAGCGCAGAGGGCTCGACGGGGTACACGGGCAAGTACGTCCTAGTCTGGAAGAAGATCGACGACGACTGGCGGATCGCGCTGTACGGCGTGAGCAGCAACGAATCGGGCGCGAGCCGGGATCGGGCATCGGAACGCTGAGGCGCCGGTGGCGGGAGGCAACGCGCGGCGGCGTGGCCGGCGTGCACGTCGTCCGGGAGTGTGAGTAGTTGCTCCTTGGACGACGATTGTATTAGAATGGGCGGCCGCGCCGGCCCGTCACGGTGGTGCAAGATGCGCCGAAGTCGTTGTCAGTCCGACGAATAGGCGGTGTCTCCCGCGCTCGTGTTCGTGCCGCAGTACGCGACGATGATGTGCGGAGCGCGTTCCGGCCCGGGCGTGTGTGGATTCCCTCGGGGGAGCGGCGGAACGATGGCGTGCCGTCACAGCCGCATTTTGCGTTGGATCGGTTTCTTGTGAACACTTCGTGAATCATAGATGACTCCCTGGCTCCTGGCATTCTCGTTCCTGGGGAGTTGCGCGGCTGGACCGCTTTCCCGTCTGATTGACCGCAGGGCTTCCGGCTGGATTCTGGCCCTCCTGCCTGCCGGGCTCTTCATCGCCATCCTGAGTTTCACCCCGTCGATCGAGGCGGGCCATGCGATCCTCGATCGTGTGGCCTGGGCGCCGTCGTTGGGGGTGGATTTCTCGTTGCGGGTGGACGGGTTCTCGCTTCTCTTCGCGCTGCTGATCACCGGTATCGGTACGCTCGTGATCATCTACGCGGGCGCGTACCTGTCGGAGGAGTCGAGGACGGCGCGGGCGCGGTTCTTCACGCAGCTCCTGCTCTTCATGACGGCGATGCTGGGCGCCGTCCTCTCGGACAACCTGCTCGTCTTCTACTTCTTCTGGGAGTCGACGAGCGTTCTCTCGTTTCTGCTGATCGGCTTCCATGCGGAGAGTCCGCATGCCCGTCGCGCGGCGTTGATGTCGCTGCGGGTGACGGCGGGCGGCGGTCTCGCGCTCCTGGGTGCGATCATCCTCATCGGGGTCACACTCGACAGCTACTCGATGGTCGAGGCGATCGCGCGTGCGGGGGAGCTGGCGGAGAGTCGCTGGAGCGGGTTGATCGTGGCCGGGCTCTTCCTCGGCGTCTTCACCAAATCGGCTCAGTTCCCGTTCCATTTCTGGTTGCCGAACGCGATGCAGGCGCCGACGCCGGCGTCGGCGTACCTGCACTCGGCGACGATGGTGAAGCTCGGCGTCTACCTGCTCGCGCGGTTCGGGCCGTTGGTGGACGCGGTCCCCGGTGCACGGGACATCGTGGTCGGGGTCGGCGTGGCGACGATGCTGATCGCGGCGTTCAAGGCGCTGCGCGCGGAGAACTTCAAGTCGGTGCTGGCCTACTCGACGGTGGCCTCGCTCGGCATCCTGGTCATGCTGATCGGGCTCGATGGGCCGACGGCGACGGTCGCGATGACCGGGTTCATCCTGGCGCACGCGCTCTACAAGGCGGCGCTCTTCTTCGTCGCGGGGACGGTCCAGCACGCGACGGGGCTGAGCAAGCTGCGGATGATGGGCGGGCTGGGGCGCTACCTCCCGATCACCGCGCTGGCGGCGGCGCTCGCGAGCCTCTCGATGGCGGGGCTGCCGCCCTTCCTGGGCTTCATCTCGAAGGAGTTCCTCTTCCAGGCGCAGCTCGAGAGTACGTGGGACGAGATCCCGCTGGCGGCGGCGGTGATAGTCAATTCGGTGATCGTGGCCGTCGCCGGGATCGTGACGCTGCGCCCCTTCTTCTTCGGGCACCGCAAGGTGAAGGAGGTGCGGCACCGGGAGACGGCGGGGCTGCTTCTCGGTCCTCTGGTGCTGTCACTGCTGGGGCTCATCATCCGCCTCGATCCCGACTGGATCGACCGGGCGGTCCTGGGTCCCGCGGTCTCCGCGGTCTACGGGGCGCCGGTCGAG
>CALKIP010000275.1 GCA_937995995.1 uncultured bacterium | reverse complement strand
GTCGTCCGTGAGGGTTGGAGCGAGGTGTGCGGTAAGTTTGCCGTGACGGTGGGCCGGGCGCAACACCGGCCCGCCGGGACCGGATCCCGGCGAATCGGCCGTCTCGCCCGCGATCTCACCCCCTCGCCGGCCCCTCGCCTTGACTCTGGCCGTGCGAAGCCGCCATCGCTATCATGGGCTATCTCGCCTTCCATAGTCCCACCGGGCACAAAACCCCGCCCGGTATCGACAGCCGTTCCGTCAGAAGGAGACCTTGCCCATGCTCAGGACCCAGTCACGCCGGACGCACACCGCGCTCCTCGCACTGGTGGTCGCGGGGGCGAGCGCGCTGCATGCGCAAACCCGAGTCACCACGCCCGAGGAGTTCTTCGGCCACCCGATCGGCGCCGACTACGTGCTCCCGAACTACACGCAGTTCACGGCGTACTGGCACACGCTGGCCGCCGAGTCCGACCGCATGACCGTGCAGTCGATCGGCAAGACGGCCGAGGGCCGCGACCAGCTCATGGCGATCATCACCGCGCCCGAGAACCACGCGAAGCTGGATCGCTACCAGGAGATCGCGCAGCGGCTCGCACGGGCCGAGGGCGTCGACGAGGCCGAGGCGCGCCGGCTCGCCCGCGAGGGCAAGGCGGTCATCTGGATCGACGGCGGGCTGCACTCGACCGAGGTCCTCGGCGCACAGCAGCTCATGGAGACGGTCTACCAGCTCGTGAGCCGCGACGACCCGGAGACGCTGCGCATCCTCGACGATGTCGTCATCCTGGCCGTGCACGCGAACCCGGACGGGATGGAGCTGGTCTCGGACTGGTACATGCGCGAGGCGGATCCGGAGAAGCGGACCACGCGCAACATCCCGCGGCTCTACCAGAAGTACGTCGGGCACGACAACAACCGCGACTTCTACATGTCGGCGCAGCCCGAGACCGAGAACATGAACCGCATCATGTTCCGGGAGTGGTATCCGCAGATCGTCTACAACCACCATCAGACCGGCCCGACCGGGACGGTCATGTTCGCACCGCCCTTCCGCGATCCGTTCAACTACAACATCGACCCGCTGATCATCACCTCGCTCGACCAGGTCGGCGGCGCGATGCACGGGCGGTTCGTGGCCGAAGGCAAGGGCGGCACGACGATGCGCCGCGGCGCGAACTACTCGACGTGGTGGAACGGCGGGCTGCGCACGGTCACCTACTTCCACAACATGATCGGGCTGTTGACGGAGACGATCGGCCACCCGACGCCGATGGAGATCCCCTTCATCGCCAACCGTCAGCTCCCGCACGGCGACCTGCCGCTCCCGATCGAGCCGCAGAAGTGGCACTTCCGCCAGTCGATCGACTACTCGGTCACCGCCAACTACGCGGTGCTCGACTACGCCTCGCGCTTCCGGGAGACGCTGCTCTTCAACATCTGGCGGATGGGGATGAACTCGATCGAGCGCGGCAGCCGCGACCACTGGACGGTCTGGCCGAAGCGGATCGACGAGGTCCGGGCCGCACTCGAGGCGGAGACCAAGGCTTCGGTCGATGCCGACGGCCTGGCCGTGGGCGGGCTGCTCCAGAGCGCGCCGGACGACGAGGCGTCGCGCCTGGCGATGTCGCTGCTGCGCCGCCCCGAGTGGCGCGACCCGCGCGGCTACATCATCCCCGCCGACCAGGCGGACTTCCCGACCGCGACCAAGTTCGTCGGGGCGCTCCTCGAGACCGGCGTCCGGGTCCACCGCGCGACCGCGGACTTCACCGTGAACGGCAAGTCGTACCCGAAGGGCTCCTACGTGGTCAAGACGGCGCAGGCGTTCCGCCCGCACGTGATCGACATGTTCGAGCCACAGGACCACCCGAACGACTTCCGCTACCCCGGCGGCCCGCCGATCGCGCCGTACGACGCGACGGGCTGGACGCTCGCCTGGCAGATGGGCGTCGAGTTCGACCGCATCCTGGACGGCTTCGATGGGCCGTTCGAGGAGATCATGACGGCGGACGTCGCGCCACCGGCGGGGCTGCTCGCCAAGGCCTCGGGGCGCACCCGCGGCTACGTCGTCCCCGTCGCCTTCAACGACGCGTTCCGCCTGGTGAACTGGGTTCTCTCCGCCGACCAGGACGTCTACCGCCTCGCCCGGCCGTGGGAGAGCTCCGGGCAGAGCTTCGAGGCGGGCTCGTACTTCATCCCGGACAACGACAGGACGCGGCCACTCGTCGAGCGTGCCGTGCGCGAGCTCGGCATCGACGCGGTCGGCGTGGGCGACGCGCCGCGCGGCGACCAGTACAAGCTGCGCCCCGTCCGGATCGGCCTCTGGGACCGCTACGGCGGTTCGATGCCTTCCGGCTGGACACGCTGGCTCTTCGAGCAGTTCGACTTCCCCTTCGAGGTCGTCTACCCGAAGCGCCTCGACGAGGGCGGCCTGAAGGACGACTTCGACGTCCTCGTCTTCGTCGACGGCGCGATTCCGCAGGACGACAACCCTCGCCGCTCACGCTGGGGCGACGACGATGCCTCGAGCATCCCCGAGGAGTACCACCACATGCTCGGCAGCGTGAGCGTCGAGAAGACGGTGCCCCGGATCCGCGAGTTCCTCGAGGACGGCGGCACGGTCATCACGATCGGCAGCTCGACCGTGCTCGCCGAGCACCTCGGTCTCCCCGTCTCCGACCACCTGGTCGACGAGAACGGCGAGCACCTGCCGACGGAGGAGTACTTCATCCCCGGCTCGATCCTCGAAGCGCGCGTCGACAACACGCTCCCCGTCGCCTTCGGCCTGGGCGAGCGGGTCGACTTCATGTTCAACCGCTCGCCCGTGCTGCGGTTGGGTGAGGACGCGGAACGGGTTGGCTTGCGCGCCGTGGCGTGGTACGACAGTCCCGAGCCGCTGCGCAGCGGCTGGGCATGGGGCCAGCACCACGTCGAGGGCGGGATCGCCGCCGCCGAGGCCGCGGTCGGCAAGGGCACGCTCTACCTCTTCGCGCCCGAGGTGCTCTACCGTGGCCAGCCGCACGGGACGTTCAAGTTCGTCTTCAACCCGATCACGCTGGCGCGGGCCGAGATGGACGACATCGACTGAGGCGGCGCATTGCGGGGGCGCACTTCGCGCCGCGACCCGCAATGAGCACGAACCGCCGTGATGAATGCGGAACGGGGCCCGAGAGATCGGGCCCCGTTCACTTTTCGGTCGTGGGCAAACGAGGACGCGAGGGCTCAGGGGTTTTCGTAGTGCCCGCGCCCGCGGATCGTGAGATGCGCTCATCCCACGGAGCCGGTGTCAGAAACCGCATTGCTCACGCGTTGTTTTTGTTCGGTCGACAGCTCCGTGCACTTCGGCCGCCGCCGAGGCCCGAGATGCCGGATCGCCCCGGCAGCCCGGCGCACCGAGCCGGGCGCACCGGCGGACGCAGCCTCCCAGGGGCGCGAATCCGACTGCGGGTTTCCCTGCCCGCCTAGTCCGCCGCCTCGCGCGGCGGCGGGCGCCGACGGCGAGCGGTCTCGATCGACGTCTCGCGCTGCTCTTCCGGCGTCGGACCGCCTCGCTCGGCGACGGGCGACGCCTGCCCACGCTCCATCAGCGCGAAGTGCATGACCCACGCGGCTACGGCGCCACCGATCAGCGGGCCGATCCAGTAGACGATCTGGTCGGCCCAGGCGCCGGATGCGAGGGCGGGGCCGAAGGCGCGGGCCGGGTTGACGGAGCCTCCGGTGAGCGGCCCGATCGCCATGATGTCGAGTGCGATCGTGAGACCGATCGCGAAGGGGAAGAGCGAGGTCGGCGCGCGCTCGTCGACGGCGGTGCCGAAGACGACGAAGACGAGGAAGAACGTCGTCACGGCCTCGAGGAAGATCCCCAGCCCGGGCGAGACCGTGTCCGCGAGCACCGGCGTGCCGTCCGCGACCGCGCCGCTCCCGATCATGGCGGCCAGGAGCAGTGCGGCCACGGCGCCGCCGACGAGCTGCGAGACCCAGTAGACGGCGCCCGTCCCCGGATCCATGCGCCCGGTCACGACGAAACCGAAGGTGATCGCCGGGTTGAAGTGCCCACCGGAAACCGCGGCGAGCGCGGCCACCATGACGGCGATGACGAGGCCGTGGGCGAAGGCGACGTTGACGAGCGCCGTCGTGTCCGGCGCATTGGCGAAACCCGTCGCGACAACGGCGAGTACGCCGATGAAGATCAGGGCGAACGTCCCGATGAACTCCGCGAGTGCCCGCTGCCACAGTGTGCCTTGCATGATGCCGGCTCCGTTCGTCGGTGTCGTGCTCGATCGCCGCGGCGTGCCGCGCACGGCGAGCCCGCCGCACGCCGTGAGCCGGAGCCGGGCCATGGCCGGCACACCGTCGGGCACGGCGTCACCTGTGGCCCGGGATCGGAACAACGAGGGGGGAGTGTCCCTATCATCACTCCGCTGCGCGACCGGCCTTTTGTCGGCGCTACGGAATGTGTATACCTTGTATGTCGACTTCCCGGGACAACATCGAGCGACAAAGGAGCAGGAATGCAGAGGCGACCGAAGCTCGTCCGTCGCGGTCTGGGCACCGCCATGCTGGCCGCGGGGCTCGCGGCGTGTGGCGCCGCGGCGCAACCGGAAGCCGCCACGGAGGATGGCGGCATCGCGATCGTGATCCACGGCGGCGCGGGCACCATCCGCCGCGGCGACATGACGCCGGATCAGGAGCGGGAATACCGGGCCAAGCTCGAAGAGGCGCTGCGTGCCGGCCACGCGATCCTCGAGCAGGGCGGCACGAGCCTCGATGCCGTCGTCGCGGCGGTCAACATCATGGAAGACTCGCCGCTCTTCAACGCCGGCAAGGGCGCGGTCTTCACCAGCGAGGGCACGAATGAGCTCGACGCCTCGATCATGGACGGCGCCACGCTCCGGGCCGGCGCGGTCGCCGGCGTGAAGCGGGTGAAGAACCCGATCGATCTCGCGCGTGCCGTGATGGAGCACTCGCCACACGTGATGCTGGCGGGCGCGGGCGCCGAGCGCTTCGCCGAGGAGCAGGGCATCGAGATGGTCGATCCGGAGTACTTCTACACCGAGCACCGGTGGGAGGCGCTACAGCGCGCACAGGCGCGGGAATCGATCGCCGACGCGTACCGGCACGACGGTCGCTCGGTCGCCTTCCTCATGCACGACCACAAGTTCGGCACCGTCGGCGCCGTGGCGCTCGATCGCCACGGCAATCTCGCCGCCGCCACCTCGACGGGCGGGATGACGAACAAGCGCTGGGGCCGTATCGGCGACTCACCCATCATCGGCGCCGGCACCTACGCGAACAACGCGAGCTGTGCCGTCTCTGCGACCGGCCACGGCGAGTTCTTCATCCGCAACGTCGTCGCCCACGAGATCTGCGCCCGCGTCGAGTACGGCGGCGAGTCGCTGGAGGAGGCGGCGAACTACGTCGTCATGGAGAAGCTCGTCGAGCAGGGCGCCGATGGCGGCGTCATCGCACTCGACCGCCACGGCAACATCGCCACGCCATTCAATAGCGAAGGGATGTACCGCGGCTACATCGACCGGGACGGCAACCTGGTCGTCCAGATCTACAAGGAACAGGAGCAACTGTGAGTAGACGCGCATTGACGTTCCGCACGACCTTCCTCGGTCTCGCCGTGGCCCTCCTCGCCGCCTGTGGCGATGTGAACACGGGGCCCGACCCCGTGGCCATCGAGGACACGAAGTTCGCGTCCGAACTCGGCATCGATCTGAGCCGCATGGAGCGCGCGACGTACGGAACCTACTACGAGGATGTCGTGATCGGCACCGGCGACGTGGCCACGGCGGGTGACAGCATCCTCGTGCACTGGAAGCTGTGGCTTCCCGACGGGACATTGATCGAGAACTCCCGCTTGCAAGACGAGGATGGGGACGGCGAGCCGGACGAGGAAGAGGCCGACCCGCACGCCATCTGGCTCGTCAGTGCAGGGCCCTTCGGCCCCGGCGTCATCGATGGCTGGGTCGACGGGGTGCCCGGGATGCAGGTGGGCGGCACCCGCAAGCTCGCCGTGCCGTGGCAGCTCGCCTACGGCGCAACGCAATTTACCGACAAGCAGGGCAACATCGTCATCCCCTCGTACGCCAACCTCGTCTTCGAGATCGAGCTCTTCGGCGTGACCGAGGTCGACGAGTCGGCGATCTTCTAGGACGGCTTGGGCGAGCGCGAGCGCGGGCGCGTGGGTTTGGTTTCGCGTCCGCCGGCCGCCCGGCGCGTGGCTGCAATCCCCGCTACGCGCCCCTTACAAACACACGAAACGAGCCCGGCCGGGATTCCTCCCGCCGGGCTCGTTTCGCATCACGCCTCTTGAAAGGGTCGCTTCAAGCCGGGCGGAACACGAGAACGAACAACCCGCTGCAAAGCAGCTCTCCCGCTGCCGCCAGGCAGCCCTCCCGCGCCCGCAGGGCGCCCTCCTGCCGCCGTAGGCGGCCGTAGAGGCCGGCCCTACACCTTCCCCGCGTAGTACGGATTCGTCCCCTGCGTATGATCCGTGACGTCGTGCACCGCCTGAATCTGCGGCACCGCCTCGCGGATCATCCGCTCCACGCCCTGGCGCAGCGTGAGCCGTGACATCGCGCACCCCTGGCAGCCACCGCTCATCTCGATGTAGGCGACGTCGCCTTTCACATCGACCAGGTCGATCCGCCCGCCGTGCGAGGCGACGCCCGGGTTGATCCGCTCCTCGATCACCGTCCGGACCCGCTCGGCGAGCTCACCCTCCGGCCCGCCGTTCGCCCCGTTCTCGAAGCTCGGGAACCGGACCGCGAAGCCGGCCTCGCCGTAGTCGATCATCCGCCCGCGCAACTGCGCGGCGCTCCGTGCATCGAGGATGACCGTGACTCCACCTGCATCGACGACCGTCTCGCCATCCTCGGCAGCGGCCTCCTCGACCAGCAGGAACTCCCACTCCGGCGCCAGCGGACTGGCGCCCTCACCCATATGGATACGCAGCGCCGGCCGCTCGAGATACTCCGAGATCGAGCGGACCATCTGCCGCGCCGGCTCCGTAAAGCTCAGCATGAACACCTCCGGTTGCCCTCGTGTGTCTCCTATTGTACCGCAGGGCACGGGATCTGGGTACCCCCGTTGCGCGCCGGACGGTCCGTGGCGGGAGCGGGACAGGCTCTGCGGTATGGCTACTCCAATCCTCCGCGCACCTCCGCGCACTCCGCGAGACATAGAGCGAGCCCCGCCTCGACCCCAACCCAACCCACGATGAACACAGCCCCACCCTCTCCGTGCCCTCCGTGCCTCCGTGTGATCAGGGAGCCGTCCGCCCCACCACCTCCAATCCCACGTCCGGATAGTCGGTGATGAGGCCGTCGGCGCCGAGCGTGATCAAGTGCTCCATCGCCTCGCGGGAGTTCACGGTCCAGGGGATGACGAGCATGCCGCGTTCATGGGCGGCGAGGACGAGCGCCTCGTCGACCAGGCGGTAGTCGGGGCTGTAGATGTCGGGGGTGAAGCCGAGGCCGGCGAGTTCGGCGTCGAGCCGGGCCGCGGTGGCAGGCCGCACCGGTCGGCCGAGGCGGTGCGCGACCTCGGCGCGCCGCCCGGGAGTCACGAGGAGCGATGTGCGCACCGCAGGATCGACCTCGCGCAGGACCTGAAGAGTCCGCACGTCGAACGACTGGATCGTGGTGCGCTCCAGCACGCCGAGTACGGCGAGGTCGTCGTGGAGCAGGCGCATGAACTCGGCGGGCCGCGCCTGGTAGCGGCCGTCCCACTCCGGGCGGCTCTTCGTCTCGATGTTGTAGAAGGGCGGCTCACGGCCCAACTCCCGCGCGCGAGCCTCGACGGCGCGGATCGCCTCGATCAGGAGCGGCTTGTGGGCCGGCATGCACCGCTGGCGCGGGAAGGCGGGA
>CALKIP010000274.1 GCA_937995995.1 uncultured bacterium | reverse complement strand
CGCGTACCAGTAATAGTCGAAGGTAAAGAGGGCTTGGTTGCGCATGGCAGGCAACCTACGTACGGCGGAGCGGATCTGTCAAGCGGTCGGGCGACTCGGCTGCCGCCCCGTGGTGCCACAAGCGACTCTCGGCCGACGCCATTGCCTTCACGGGACGCTCACACCATTTTCGAGCCGTTCCCCTGCGTGTCTCCCCAGCACGTCTCTTCCCTGTTAGCCCCGACGTGCCACGGCCACAGAGGTCGTTGGCCGACCTGCACGCACCAAGCGGACGTCGAATATGCCCGAGATGGTCTTCCAGCCGTCGCTGCACGGTTGGCCGTTTCCGAACGCATTCCGGTTCCCGCCGCACATGTTGGGGATGAATCGGCCCCTCCCCGACACCTTCGGACTCTGTGGCGGCATGTGCTGGTCCGCGCTGGACCGGTTCCTGGACGGACGGCGTATTCCCAGAGACTGCCCGGCGCCCGGTCCGGGAGAGGCGCTCCACGCAGAGCTGATCCTGCGGCAGGCCAACGCCCTCGCCCGCGATGTCTGGAGCCGCGTTCTGGAGTGGCAGCGTCAGCCCGGACGACGTAGCGGAGCCGGCTCGTCCGGCGCCGCCACCGGGCTCGGGCGCGAATGGAGGTCGTTGCGGCGCAGCCTCGATGCCGGCGAGCCGGCCCTGCTCTGCATCATCCTCGATGGAGGCCCGTTCGCGACACCCGGGAATGCGCATCAGGTCCTGGCGTACGCCTACTCGAACGACCGCCAGGCAAAGCACATCCGCATACGCATCTACGACCCGAACCACCCCGATGACGACGATCGTACCCTCGACCTGACTCTCGGACGCACCGGCAGCCCGATGCAGGCCGCACTCGCCAGCCACGGCACGATCCACGGCTTCTTCGTCGTCCCTTATGACCGCGCCGCACCCGAGCGCCTGACCGTCGAGACTGTCGCCGAGCCCGGACGGGTGACGCTGAACCACCCGATCCTTGATAGGCCGACGGTGCTCGCTGGCGGCAGTGGGAGCATCGATGTCCTCGGTCGCGACGACAACGACCAACTCATCCGCTACAGCCGTGGAGACGACGGCGTCTGGGAACGAGCCAACCTGTCGCTGGAAGCGGGCGCAGACCACGTAGTCCGCATCCACGGCAGGCCCGCAGTCACCGGATCCGGCCGCGGCATCAACATTTTCGCACGGAACCACGCCGGCGATCTGCTCCAGTACCGCCGGCTGCCCGGGCTGGGCTGGCGCGTGCGCAACCTGACCGACGACCGCCGGGCGGGGCCGCCATTCCGCCTGGCCTCCGACCCCGTGGCAGTCGATGGCCCCGGCCGCCGCACCAATGTCTTCGGCCTCGACCACGAGGGTCGGCTCGTGCACTACGAATCGGCGCCCGTCCGGGGCTGGGCCGCCGCGCACCCGGCCGAGGCCCAGGAATCGCCAGACGCATGGACCCTGGAGGGCCGCCCCGTCGCCGCACTCGGTCCCGGGGACACGCTCCACGTCCTCGGCCGCGCCGGCGATGGCCGACTCCTCCACTTCAGCCGCACCTCGAGCGACGCGCCGTGGTCAGTCGCTCCCATACTCGCGGACACGACGAACGGCCAGGTCGTTCGCATCACCGGTGACCCGGCCCTCGTCGTCGATGACGACCTTCCCGCCATTGCCCGAAGCCCGGATGGCGGGCTCCTCCACTGCCGCTGGACGCCGGACTCGGGGTGGAACGTCACCGAGATCACTGCCGCTCGCCACCAGGCACAGGCGGATACTCCCCTCGCCGATTCCGATCCCACTGCGATCGCGGCCGGCGAGTCGCTGCACGTCTTCGTCCGGGGCACCACCGGCGGCCTCCTCCACGCTCGCCTCGCCGGTGACGGACGCTGGAGCGTCGAGGACCTGACGCATGGACGCATCACGATCGACAGCGAACTGACCATCGACGACGCACCGGTTGCCTGTGCGGGCGCCCACGACACGCTGGTCGTGGCCGCGTCCCGTGGGCGCGAACTCGTCCTCTACACCTGGAGGCCCGAGACGGACTGGGTCGCCGAGGCACCCGCCGCGACGCGGCCGGATGGCTTCTCGGCGTGTACGGATGTCGAGCGGCTCACCGCCCTCTCCGACGACCGCGGTCGCTGCCACATATTTGCCACCGACTCCCTCGGCACGATCGTCCACCTCGAGGCCGCGCCGATGGACCGTGGCGCCCCGGGCCGCGGACAGGACACGGCACACGGCGAAAACCTGCAGAGTGCTGATGCGAGTAGGGCGGGGGTGGCGGCCGACGCCGCACTCGAGTCGGCCGACCTAGAGCCGGGCACACCAGGACCCAAGCCCGTCGGATTCGAGCCGCTGACCGAGGATCCCGACGAACCGGCCGACCTCGCACCCGAGGTCGCTCAACCCGGGAAGACTGCCGTACCCGGTATCCCTGGTGCCTCCCGGGAAGCGCGCACCGACACGGACGCGACCTCGGAAAACCATGCGGCGTCCGGCTCGCTTCCCGGCCGTCGCCGCTCGATTCGCCGCCCCGAAGTCGTCAATCCTCTGCCCGAACTCCCGCTCCTGGACCCGCACGACGACGAGCCCGTGGGCGCCGCCGAGTTGCCGCTGCTCGAGTTGCACGAAGACAGCATCATCGATGAAGCGGAGCCGGAGGTTTCGGCCGATTCGGTCGTGCCACACCACCGGGAAGACACCGAACTCGACGACTGACCTGGCCTACCGGCAGGGTGCGGCCGCGTAGCCGGTCCGCACCCGACCGGTTTGCCCGCCACGGTCTTCGAGTCCCGCAGCCACCCCTCGGACTCTCCAGGCGAGCCCAACGCCTGCGAAGTGATCGGGCGCGAGGACGGTGGACCGACCCGAGAGACGGGCGCGCACAGGGCCGTTACGCACCCACGGGCCGGGCGCTCGCTTGTCTATCGGCATTCGCTGCCATACCTTCCACACTGTTGCAACCAAACAGCTTACACCATCTGATAACCACTCGACGGAGGCCTTGAGATGACGCCGCCACACCGTGCCTGGATCGGACGGAGCGCGCTGCTCTGCCTGTTGAGCACACTTGCACCGGCAAGCGCGCTCGCCCAGACGCAGCCGACCACACTTCCGCCCACGAACCAGGAGATCTTCGCGCCCCTGCCGCTACCGGCGCCCAACACGATCCGAAACGGTGCCGGCGAGCCGGGCGAGGACTACTGGCAGCAGCGCGCCGACTACCAGATCCGCGTGTCGCTCGATCCGGCGTCGCACCGCGTGAGCGGGTCGGAAACGATCACCTACACCAACAATTCGCCCGATTCGCTGAAGGTCCTCTGGCTCCAGCTCGAGCAGAACCTCTTCCGCCCCGGCAGCCGCGGCTCGCTGGTCAACGCCACGAACCGCTGGCGCGGCGCCTTCGAGGGCGGCGGCATCGATCTGCAGCGTGTCGAGCTCGTGCGGGATGGCGAGCGGGTGAGCCCCGCCTACCTCGTCGACGACACCCGGATGCGGATCGACCTCGACCGACCGCTCGCACCCAACGGCGGCCAGATCGACATCCAGATCGACTGGTCCTTCCTCATCCCCGAGTACGGCGCCGACCGGATGGGTCGCCTCGAGGGCCAGGACGGCTGGGTCTACGAGCTGGCCCAGTGGTACCCGCGCATGTACGTCTACGACGACGTCGACGGCTGGAGCCCGATGCCCTACCTCGGCCAGGGTGAGTTCTACCTCGAGTACGGCGACTTCGAAGTCGAGATCACCGTCCCGCGTGAATTCATTGTCGTGGCGACCGGCGAACTGCAGAACCCGGAGGCGGTGCTCACCGCCGAGCAGCGCGACCGGCTCGAGCGCGCGCGTCTGAGTGCGGAGACGATCCACATCATCCACCCCGACGAGGTCGGCTCGCCACAGAGCCGCCCGAGTGGCCGTGGGCCACTGACCTGGCGCTTCCGCGCCGAGAACGTCCGCGACTTCGCCTGGGCCGCCTCGCCCGCCTTCATCGTGGACGCCGCCGGCTGGGAGGACGTCCTCCTCATGTCCGCCTACCCGCGGGAGGGGATCGGCACGCCGGACAACCCGGGGTGGGAGATGTCGACGCAGTACGTCCGGCACTCGATCTCGCACAACTCCGAGATGTGGCACCGCTATCCGTACCCGGTCGCGATCAACGTCGCCGGGATCGTGGGCGGGATGGAGTATCCGATGATCGTCTTCTGCTCCTATCTCGCACGGGGCGAGGCGCTCTTCGGCGTGACCGAGCACGAGTTCGGCCACACGTGGTTCCCCATGATCGTGGGGAACGACGAGCGGCGCTGGGCATGGCTGGACGAGGGCCTCAACACCTTCATCAACCACTACTCGACGCTGGCGTACCTTCCGAATGCGGCCCGCCTCCGGGCGACGAGCGCAGAATATGTCGCCGCCCGCATGCAGGAGCCGTTCAACGACCAGACGGTCATGACCTACCCGGACCGGATTCGCCGAGAGGGGCTCGGCTTCCTGGGCTACCGCAAGCCGGGCTTCGGGATGATCCTGCTCCGCGAGGTCGTGCTCGGCCACGAGCGCTTCGACGCAGCGCTCAAGGCGTACATCGACCGCTGGGCGTACCGACACCCGCAGCCGGCGGACTTCTTCCGCACCATCGAACAGGTCTCGGGTGAGGACCTCGACTGGTTCTGGCGCGGCTGGTTCTACTCGAACGACGTGCTCGACCAGGCGGTCGACTCCGTGACGGTCGCGGGCGGGCAGACACTGGTGCACCTCTCCAACCGCGAGGGGCTCGTCATGCCGGTCATCCTCGAGGTCGAGTACGCCGACCGCTCGACCGAACGCCACGAGCTGCCGGTCGAGATCTGGATGCAGGCCAATACGTACGCATTCCCACTCGATGGCGAGCGCCAGGTGACGCGAGTCCGCATCGATCCGGACGGTCTCCTCCCCGATGTACGGAGGGAGAACAACGTCTGGTCCCGGGCCGCGGCTAACGATTAGGCGCAAGCCGTCGGTTTCACCGAGCCCCCGGCGCGGGATCGACCGCGCCGGGGGCTCGACGCTTGCAACGCTCAGCGGATGCGGTATCATCGTCCATCGCTGGTAGGGACCCACATCCAGCCCCAGGAGGCCCCCATGCACCGCACGACCGTACCGTTGGCGATGACGCTCGCGCTTGCGACCGCCTCCGCGCTCTCGGCACAGGCGCCCCTCACGGCGCGTGCCGAGATGATCAACGCGCAGGGCCAGTCCATCGGCCAGGCGCGGCTCGTGGAGATCGCGAACAGCGGCGTCTGGATCGAACTGGACGTGTCCGGCCTGCCGCCGGGCGTCCACGCCTTCCACATCCACCAGACCGGAAGCTGCGAGCCGCCGACCTTCGAGTCTGCCGGGGGCCATTACGCACCCGAGGGCCGGGCCCACGGCATCTACGTCGCCGAGGGGCCCCACGCCGGAGACCTGCTCAACCTGCACGTGCCGCAAAGCGGCGCGGTCCACGTCGAGCAGCTCGCCACCCGGGTCACTTTGCGAGCGGACCGGCCGGGCACGCTCTTCGACGACGACGGCTCGGCGCTCGTGATCCACGAGGGAGCGGACGACTACCGCAGCCAGCCCACCGGTGACGCCGGTGGCAGACTCGCCTGCGGAGTCGTGACACGACAGGACGGTTGATGGACCGAGCCGGCGCACAGGGCCAAACCGTGGCCGAAGTCCTCCGACCGGAGCGCTGCGAGCGCCACCGTCTCGCGCGTGGGAGCCAGATCGCCTTTCGCTACGTGGCGCCGCTGCTCCGGCTCTACTTCGACGTTGCTCAGCAGCTCTTCGCTTTGCAGCTTGGTGTCGCTATTGAGGTTACGGACACTTTCCAGGGTATTCAAGCGCGCGCCGATTTCGCCCTGTACTTCGGATACCCGGTCGAGACCGGTATCCAGGTTGGTGAGGGTTTTCGCCACCAGCTCACGCATGTTCTCCTTACCTTCGTCGGTACCATCGTAAGCGTGCAGGGCCTCGCTGAATCGCGACAATGTGGTGAGTAGGCCCTGTTTGTCGGTGCTGCGCACCTGGAAGCCGTCCCCCGGAACCGCCAACTCGCCGTTGGTGGCGGTGGTGCCGGCGTTCTGGGTGGCGAAACCAAAGGCCGCGTCGGTGTTGGCGGTGCCGTTGCGCACCGTCAGGTCCTGACCGTTGGGCACCTGCAGGCCGGTGGCGT
>CALKIP010000273.1 GCA_937995995.1 uncultured bacterium | reverse complement strand
TGGACCCGAGTGCGCAGCCGCTCGGCGAGGCGCGCGGCGCCTTCGTCGTGGTCGGGGTGGGCGTGCGTGACCAGGACGCCAACGACGACGCCGTCGCCGATCACTTCGGCGACGGCGTCGAGGTGCGCGTCGATCGCGGGGCCCGGGTCGATCACGACAACGCGCTCGCGGCCGACCACGTAGGTGCGGGTGCCGTCGAGCGTGAGCGGCGACGCGTTCGGGGCCAGGATGCTGCGGATCATCCCGCGCCCGCTCCTCCAGCGCCGGTCCCGCCCGCCTCCGCTCGAGACCGGCCGATGCCCGGGGCGTTGACCACACGGGCCCGGAGCGTGCGCCAGATGTCCCGCATCGCCCGCCCCTGGATCACGCCGCCGGATCGTCCGCGCAACCGCCCTACCGGCGCTCCGCCATCAGGACTTCGGCGAGCTTGTCGGCCACGGCGCCGACGGCCTCCTCGTCCTGCTCGGTGAACGCGGCCTTGGTGTGGCTGTCGATGTCGATCTGGCCGAGGATCTCATCGCCGGCGCGGATCAGGACGACCAGCTCCGACTTGGTCTTCGGGCTGCACGCCAGGTAGTTCTCGACCTCGGTCACATCGGGGACGTTCTGGTTCCTGCCCTCCTTGACCGCCGTCCCGCACACGCCCTCACCTACGGGGATGCGTGCGTGCTCGGTGCCCGCGCCCACGTAGTTGTGCAGCCACAGGATCTGCTCGTCGGGGTTGAGCAGGTAGATGCCGACCCAGTTGTAGCGATCGTCGGAGGCGGCGATCGTCTTGACCGCCTCGCGCATGATCGCGTCCGAGAGATAGCCGCCCTCCCGCATCTCCTGGATGCGCTTTACAAGGTCTCCAGCTTCCAACATGCCCGTCTCACCTCGGGTCGTAGGGTTCAAAGGTCTTCGCCGGCGCCGTCCATTCCAGCAGCCAGCGCCAGAGAGCGCGCTGCTCTCCTCGGTCCGTCTCGTCGTACAGCCGCTCGATCGCCGCGCCCACGGCCTCGTCGCGGTAGAGCCAGATATGGTACTGCGGCACCGCGACGGTGTGGCCGTCGACCCAGCGGGCCAGGTTCTCGATCCGCTGCATCCGGAAGCGCAGCCCCAGACGCTCGGTCTGCTTCTCGGCCAGTTCGCGGTAGCGTGCCCAGTCGGCCTCGGTCGGCGAGACCAGGTGCCAGTCCAGCTCGTCGTAGGCCCGCTCGCGGCCCGGGTCCTCCGCCACGGGCGAGAAGATCGTGTCCAGCCGTGGCAGCAGTACCGCGCGGCGCACACCGGCGCTCAGGCACTCGCACCAGACGGCGATGCGCCCCAGGTGCAGATCCCACGAAACCTGAATCGGTATGGCCATAGTGTACTGCTGCTGCTAGCGAGGAACGAAATCCGTCTCCGGCCCGAGATCACGCACGAAGGCCGCGATCAGCCGCGCGGCGCGCGCCAAGTCCTCGAGGCTGACCAGCTCGTTCGGCGAGTGCATGTAGCGGTTCGGCACCGAGATCAGCCCCGTCGCCACGCCGGCGCGCGTCAGATGGATCGCGTCCGCATCCGTCGACGTGTACCTGGGCGACGCCGAGATGCTGTAGGGAATCTCTTCCCGCTCCGCCACCTCGACCAGCTTCTCGAAGACCAGCGGGTGCGCCGCCGAGCCGCGCGTCAGCACCGGGCCGCCGCCGATCTTGTGCTCGCCGAGCTCCTTCTTCTCGACGCCGGGCGCATCCGTCGCGAAGGTCACGTCGACGACGAGGGCGACCTGCGGCTCGATGCGGAACGCACCGGTGCGTGCACCGCCGCCGGTGTAGCCGATCTCCTCCTGTGCCGTCGCGACCGCCGTGACCTCCGCCCGCGGCCGCTCCTCGGCCAGCAGCCGCAACGCTTCGAGGACCACGTACGCGCCGATGCGGTTGTCGATCGAGCGGCTCACGATCAGGCCGTCGCCCAACTCGACCAGGCGCGAGTCGATCACCGCCGGATCACCCACGCGCACGCCCCGCTCCGTCGCCGCGGCACGGTCCTTCGCGCCGACGTCGATCCACAGGTCCGTGATCTTCGACGCCTTGTCCCGCTCGTCCGGCTTGATCAGGTGGATCGGCTTCTTCCCGATCACGCCGATCACCTCGCCGGCCTTCGTCATCACCCGGACGCGCTGCCCGACCAGGACCTGCGGGTCCCAGCCGCCGATGCCGTCGAAGTACAGGAAGCCGTCGTCGTCGACGTGCGTGACCATGAGGCCGATCTCGTCGATGTGGCCGGCCAGCATGACGCGTGGAGAGCCGCCCTCACCCACCGTCGCGTACGAGTTCCCGGTCACGTCCGCGTCCACTCGGTCCGCGAAACGCTCGGCCTCCTCGCGCCACACGCGCGCGGCCGCCGCCTCGAAGCCGCTAGGGCCCGGCGTGTCCAGCAGACGCTTCAGGAAATCGAACGACGACACCGCCACCTCCTCCCCACGAGTCCGCACTCGGGACAAACCGCTACAACATATGCGCGATGCGCGCTCCGGTCCAGCGCCGCGAGGGCGCTCAGGCGGGCAGGCGCGGGAGCATCGGCATCACCCCGATGCACGACGGACCAGCCAGTCGTCGAGGGCGAGCTTGCCTGAACCCGCCAGGATCACGCACACCAGCCCCGCCAGGATCAGGAGGTTGTACTCGTAGCCCTGCTCGCCCTCGGGCGCGTAGACGAAGAAGCCGTGCGGCACGTGCACGACGAAGGTCGCGACCAGGATCTCCAGGAAGAGCACCGCCGCCACCCACCGCGTCAGCCACCCCACGAGAAGGAGCAGCCCGCCCAGGAACTCGACCAGCGCCACCCCCCACGCCAGCACGCCCGGCGCCGGGAACCCCAGCACCGCGAGCCCCCCGGCGAACCCCGCCACACCATCGGGCCCGAAGAGCTTGTCCCAGCCATGCGCCAGAAAGATGATCCCCAGCACCGCCCTCAACAGCGCCAGCCCCCACCCCGGATAATACCGATTCATGGATCCTCTCCTTCCCCGGGCAAGGACCTATCCTCGCCCTATCCCTCGCCTCCCGTGTTTTCCCCGCGCCCGCGCCCGCGCTCGCCCTCCACGCCTTGATCCTCCCCACCAATTCCCGTACCATTGGCGTGCAGCGACTTGC
>CALKIP010000272.1 GCA_937995995.1 uncultured bacterium | reverse complement strand
AGCCGCGCCTCCCAGGTCGCCGGCGCGAGCGCGAGGCCCGTCACGACCTCGCAATGCTCGCGGGCCACCGCGATGTACGAGGTGATCAGCGCGTCCTCAGCATCGTAGTCGATCCGGAGGTGCGCCTTCGCCTCCTCGAGCGTCACCGGCTCCTGGACCGGCTGATCCGGCGGGATGCGGACGGTCTTCACGCCTCGACCTTCCCCTTCTTCGCCTTCGGCCGCGGCTCGCTCTTCGCGCTGCTCGGCTTCTCCCGCTCCAGTACGCCGGCCTGCGCCGCCACCTCAGCGCAGCGAAGCGGGACCTCTGCCTCACCAGGCCCGAAGGTGAGCACGGTGTGGCCGTCGGGCGACCACTTGAAGGCGCGGGCGAATACGACTTTCACGTTGCCAGACATCGCGGGGTCTCCCGGTTGTGGGGCGGGGGAACGGGCACCCCCGCCCACGTCTCCGCATCACTCGGCGACCTTGACCAGCTTGATCGCCTCGCTGTTGATAACACCGCCGCCGACCCTCTTGGTCGTGTAGAAGCCGACGTAGGGCTTGTTGGTGTAGGGGTCGCGGAGCACCCTGGTCCCCATGATGTCCACGATCTCGTAGCCACGACGCCAGTCGCCGAACGCGATCGGCAGCGCATCAGCCGCAACGTCCGGCATGGCCTCGTCCTCGTAGAGCGGATAGCCGTGCAGCGTCGCGGGCTGACCCGCCTGCGCGGACGGCTGCCAGATGTACTGGCCGTTGCTGTCCTTGATCTTCCGCACCTCCGCGACGGTGAGGCTGTTCATGAGCCAGCTCGCCTGGCTCCGATGCCCGGCTTTCATCGAGTAGATGACGTCGATCAGGACGTCGATCGGGTTGGCGCCGAGATCCGCTGCCGAACCGGTGTGGATCACTTGCAGCGTGCCGAAAGCGCGCGTGCCGTCCGGATCCGTCGAGGTCGGATAGTCGAGGATACCCTTCGGCTTGTCGGAGCCGTCGCCGCTGATGAACGCGATTCCCTCCTGGAGGGCGAACTCCGTCGCGACCTCCTCGGCGAGCCACGCCTCGACGTCGAAGAAGACGTCGTCGAGCGCGCGCTGCGTCGCGAACGGGAAGGCGTAGATCTCGCCCTGTGGCGGCGTCACGTCCGCGAGCTGCGGCGTGTTGGTCTGCGTGCGCGAATCCGTCTCGCCGACCCAGCCGGAGGTCGTGCCGCGGATGTTGGCGAGCTTCCTGTAGCCAGCCCCGACCTGCCTCACGAGCGCGAGCTGGCGCATTGGCGAAATGTCGACCAGAATCGAGCTGATCTCGCGGTCCAACTCCTCGGGCACCGCGTAGCCGCCATCGGCATCGACGCCGGTCTGCACCGCGCCCTTCACCGCAGCGATCCCCTCCTCGTCGCCCTTGCGGAGATATCCGCCGAACGCCTCACGGTACTGCCGCGCCTCGGGCGTCTCCTTCCGATCGCCCGCGCCGAGCGAACGGCGCTGCATCTCGACCGACATATCGTCGACCGCGCTTTGCAGCCGCGCGATCTCGGCGTTCAGCCGCTCGACCTTCTCGACGAGCGCGCCATCGGCGCTCCCGCGCGCCTCGATCTGCGCGAGCCGCTCGTCATTGGCCTGCTTGAACTCCTCGAACGCCCGGTTGAGGGCCTCGATCGTCTGCTTGAGTTCCGTTGACATTGCGTCACCTCATGCCTGGATGGTCTCCACGAGCCGCATCGCTGCGGCCACGAGTTCGCCATCATCGGCCTCATCCCGAGGGTCCGAGGTGGCCTTCCAGCCGCGAGCGGCGATCGCCTTCGCGGCCTCACGAGAAAACCCGCCTGCATCCCGCAGGAAGGTCTCAAAGTCTCTGATGGTCTGGATCTTAGGCCGAGTGCCATCCTGCCGACCCGCGCCGCGCACCATGGCGGCGAGGCGCTCCGGCACGTTGCGGTACCGCGCGAGGATGTCGGCGCTCGCCCGGGCCACAACCTCCTGGCCGTCGACAATCGCGTCGACAAAGCCGGCGTCCCGCGCCTCCTCGGCCGTGTACCACGTTTCCGCGTCCATCGCGGCCCGGATCTCCTCCTCCGTGGCGCCCGTGCGGTCCATGTAGATCCCGACGATGTTCGTCTCGATCTTCTCCAGCAGGTCGGCCGTCTCCCGCAGCTCCCGGGCATCACCGAGGATGAGGACCCACGGGTTGTGGATCATGAAGAACGCGCCCTTCGCCATACGGACTTCTTCGCCGGCGAGCGCGATCACGCTCCCCATGGATGCGGCGAGCCCCTCGATGTGGGTGACGATCCGCGCGCCGTGGCCCCGGAGCGCCTGGTAGATCGCCATTCCATCCCACACAGAGCCGCCCGGGGTGTTGAGCCGCACGTGGATCTCGCTCGCCGTGATTCCGGCGATCTCGCGGACCAGATCGTCGGCCGAGGCGCCGTACCACGCGATTTCGTCGTAGATGTAGATCTCCGCCGTGTCCTTGTCCGCCGCACGGATACGGTACCAGCTCCGCTGGCCGGACGCGGCATGCGGGGCGCGGAGTCCACGCGCGCTCACGGGTCGCAGTGTGCCCATCATCGATCAGACCTTCCGCCGGTGGTGGTCGTGTTGAGAGGCATGTAGAACTCGTCGAGCCCCTCGACCGGGTTCAGGTTCTCCCGCTCCCGGACCTCGTTGCGGCTCATCCAGCCGTCCAGGATCGCCATCCGGTACGCCTCGTACCGAGTCTTCGTGTCTCCTCGGAGCAGCGCGTCGACCAGGTGCTCGAAGAAGTAGTCCTCGCGCTCCTCATCGGTCAGCAGCGATTCGTTGCACCGCTGCTCCCAACGCACCATCCAGGAGAGCAGCGTCCCGGTCACGTATTCGAGCGACTGGTGCTCGATGTTGCTGAACGTCGAGCGTTCCAGGTCACCGATCTTGTGGAGCGGCATCCGGTAGAAGGCCGCGATCTCCTGCCGCTGGAACTTTCGCGTCTCGAGGAATTGGGCATCCTCGGACGTGAGCCCGACCTGGTGCCACTTGAGGCCCTCCTCGAGGAGGAGCAGGCGATGCAGGTTGTCGCCACTGATCGCGTGCTCGACGCTCTCCTTGAGACGCTGAGCGGCCTCCTTGCTCAGCTTCCCCGGGTGCTCCAGCACCCCGCCCGGCCGTGCGCCGTTGCGGAACAGCGTGGAGCCGTGGTTCTGCGTCGCGATCGCGAGCCCGATCGCCTCCCGCGCCACCGTGATCGGAGAGAGCCCGATGAGGCCGTCGGTGGAGAGGCCGCGCAGGTGCAGAATCTCACGGTCCGTGAACTCGCGGTCCGCTCCCTCGATTCTGTAGCGCACCGAGAGGTCATCCCCCTCCTCGACCGTCACCCGGTCCGGCCGGATCGGGATGATCTCCCGCACCACTCTGTCAATCCGCCCGCGCACGATCAGCGCGTAGGCGTTGCCCCGCAGCCCGAGGCATCCCTGAAGGAACTCCTTCGCCTCGAATGCCGTGTGACGCCGGTTCCAGCGGTTCCGCATCACGCGATACAGCGGGTGGTCTGTGGCCCGCTCCTTCCCACCGTTCGGCAGTCGGCGGTAGAGGATCAGTGGCAGCGCGGCGATGTCCTCGGCGAGGACCCGGACGCAGGCGTAGACCGTCGCGACCTGCAGTGCCGTGTCCGGTGTGACTGCCACTCCGGCCTTGGTCTGCCCGAGCCCGAGCCCGCGCAGGAATGCGTCGAGCGAATCGGCGCTCGCGCTCGCCCGTGGGCCGAGCAGCCGGGCGAGTAGGGACATCAGCCCTCACCCCGGGCGGGTGGCCGCCCCATTACGCCCACACCGAGCAGGATCACGCCGACCAGGATCAGCGCGGCCGGCGGGTAGATGCACCACACGCCTCCGGCGAGGAGCAGGAGCCCCAGCAGGGCCAGGATATCGTGCAGATCGGGCGTCATCGCTCAGCCACGGATGCAAAAAAGCCCGGCGCACTCATCCCGCCCGATCTTAGGTCGGGTAGGAGAATACGCCGGGCTCTCACGGAGCCTCACAAGGCTATGTCCGGCCGCTCAAGGCGGCTCACCGCCTACAATGTAATGCAGCCACTAGGGAAGCGCAAGGCTGCTATCCGAAGACGAGCGCGCCCCGATCCTCATAGACCGACCGGCCGCCGTCGTCGTCAGCCATCGCGCGGCCGAGTGCCATAATCAACGCGACCACGCCGTCGATCTTGGCTTCGGGGCGTTCCTTCCTGGGGAAGATGTTGTCGTTTGCGTCCACTCGCACGGTCACGTTGCTCATCATCCAGGAGAGCACGGGGCAGCCGTCATGGTGCAGCCGTCCCGCCTTGACCAGCGCCTCGACCCACTTCATCGGCTCAGAGAGATACCTGACCCGCTGCGGGACCTCCACGCATTCGATCCCGAGGTCCATCAACTCATTGATCAGGTGCGTCGCATTGTCCGGGTCGTATCCGAGCGCGGCGATCCCGTACCGCTCATCGTCGTCGAGGATATCGTCTCGGATCTGGCGATAATCCGTGATCTCTCCGGGGGTCGCGATCAGGCGCCCGTCGCGGACCCATCCGTGGTAATGTTGCGCGTCCGGCTCCTCGACCCGCGCCTCGGGCAGATAGTAGCGGCCGAAGGCGTAATAGTGGTCCTCGCCGTCTACCTCGCGGCGGAAGACCTTGACCGCGGCCGCGATATCGACCTTGCTCGCGAGGTCGAGGCCAATCCAGCACGGCTCGCCCTCGAACTCCTCGAGCGGGGGCGCGTCCGCCTGGCGGTGCCACTCCTCCATATTCATCCACGCCGCGCGCGCGCCGACCCAGACGTTCAGATGCTTTGTTTTGAACGCATTCTGCAGGCGGCTCGACCGCATCGCCGCCTGCTGCTGCGACTTCAGGAAGTCGCCGAAGACCGAGACGTCGTAATTGGGGTTGGCCTTCCGGAGCGCCTCCTCAGTCGTCCAGTCGTCGCCCTCGTCGATCGTGTAGATGATCGCGAAGAACTCGTCGTCCTGGACCGTACCCTCGAGGACTCGGATCGCGTCCTGACGGAGTGCGTAGCACGGCCCGGCGGTGTCGCTCCCAGCTGTCGTGATCACGTACTGAAGCGGCTGGGTGCGCGCACCCATCCCGGTCAGCATGGTGTCGTAGAGGCGACTCGTCTTGTGCTCGTGGTACTCGTCCACGATCGCACAGGATGGGGAGGCGCCGTCGCCGGGGTCACCGATCAGCGGCTCGAAACGAGCACCGGTCGCCTCGATACTGAGATTCTTCGCGCCGACGCGGATGCCGTACGCCTCGA
>CALKIP010000271.1 GCA_937995995.1 uncultured bacterium | reverse complement strand
AGCACCTCGTGCCCCGCGGCGCTCGCGAGCGGGTGGTCCGACACGACCGCGCCGTGCATCCCCATCACGTCGGGCCGGTTCGTGGCGGGGCGCACGGGCTCCGCCTCCCGCCCCGCGGCTGCGTCCTGTGGCGCTGCACCACACGCTGCCAGGGCGAGGGTGAGGGCAATGGCCAGGAACGAATGTACGGGTCGAGACATGGGAGGCGTTCCATTGGAGCCGGGGGAAGGTCGGGTCACGCACGCGGGCCCGTGATCGGCACCGAGCACCAGATCAGCCACGTGCCGGCGTAGCCGACCTCGCAGAGGATCCGAACGTGCGGACTTTCCAGTACTCGAAAGAGTGGCATGGGCCGGTGCGAGATGCAAGCGCGAAGGGCCCGGAGGGGGCTTCTGAGGCTTCCTGGTGGGTTGGGCTGCGTTCTGTGCGGGGCATGACTCGTCGCACTCACAGAGCTGCGGAGGTGCGCAGAGGTGCAGAGAGCCACAGAGGTGAGGCGATCTTGCCGGGGTGGGGCAGGCTTCCGGGGGTGAGGCAGGCTTCCGGGGGTGAGGCGGACTTCCGGGGGTGAGGCGGACTTCCGGGGGTAGGGCGGACTTCCGGGTGGGGTGGGCTTATGCGCGGCGCGAGCTTGCCGGGGTGAGGCAGACCCGACGCTGAACCGGGTCGAATATCGTAATGGACGCACTGTGGAATCTCGCCGTCGAGAAAGGTCTCACATAGCAGGGCCGATCTCGATGGCGTTCGGGGCTCCGCGAGTCGCTTACGAGGTTCGACCCGCTCCCCGAGCCCAATCTCGATCGCGTATCACGGACGGGGGTCGAAGACGACATCCGACCCGGCAACCGCCGACTCCGACTTCGGACTCCTGCCGGCGCCGTGTACCTCTGTACCTCTGTATCTCTGTACCTCTGTGCCTCTGTGTGGGAAAAAGAAGTCCTCCGCGCCTCCGCGTCCTCTGCGAGAATCACGAGTCCAGCCTCGCCCGGAAGCCAGCCGCCGCTGCCGGTGTTACATTTCGGGGGAGGTGTACCACGATGCACCCGAGCATCATCCACGAGTTGCAACCCATACGTGAAGCCGAAGCCCAAATCCGTCGATGCCGGCGCCGTCCGCCGTCTTCTGCTCGCCTTTTACGACGCCCGCGCGCGTGATCTGCCGTGGCGCCGGGATACGGACCCGTACCGGGTCTGGGTCTCGGAGGTCATGCTGCAGCAGACTCGCGTCGAGACGGTGGTCCCCTACTACGAGCGCTGGCTCGAGCGCTTTCCCACGCTCGACGCGCTGGCCGAGGCACCGATCGACGACGTGCTGCACGCGTGGGCGGGGCTCGGCTACTACCGCCGCGCCCACAACCTGCACCGCGCGGCGCGCGCCGTCCGCGAGCGTCACCACGGCGAGCTGCCCGAGGATCCGGACGCACTGCGCGACCTGCCCGGGATCGGCGACTACACGGCGGGTGCGATCGCGAGCATCGCCTTCGGCCGGCCGGAGCCCGCGGTGGACGGCAACGTGCGCCGGGTCCTGAGCCGCCTCCACGACCTGCCCGGCCCCGGCGCCGCCGAGCTGCGCCGCCTGGCCGCGGCACTCGTGCCCGAGGATCGGCCCGGCGACTTCAACCAGGCGCTCATGGAGTTCGGCGCCACCGTCTGCACGCCGCGCGCGCCGCGGTGCGAGGCGTGTCCACTCGCCGAGCATTGCCGAGCCCGCGCCGCCGGGACACAGCTCGAGAGGCCGCTGCCGAAGCCGTCGAAGCCGATCCCGGAGGACGACGTCGGCACGGCCGTCGTCGTCGCCCCAGACGGCGCGCTCCTCCTGGTCCGCCGCCCGGACGACGGCCTCCTCGCGGGGCTCTGGGAGTTTCCCGGCGCGCCGGTCGGGTCGGGCGAGGCGCCCGTGGACGCGGCGCGGCGGGCGGCCGGGCATGCGCTCCGGACGGCCGCGACGCACGGCGAGGAAGCCGAAACGCCGTCGCCCGGACCGGCGGCGCCGCGTGCGGCGCCAGCCGGGACGGTGGATCCGTACATCGCGTCACGGCCCGCGCGAGACCGCGCCACCCCGATCGGCTCGGTGGTGCACACCTTCACCCACCGCCGCACCACGTACCACGCGTTCCGGTTCACGGTGGCGGGCAGGGCGGGAGCCGGCGTGGCGACGGGCGAATCGGGGGAGACCGGGGTGGGTGGGACCGAGGCGGGAGACGGCTGGGCGTGGGTCGACCCCGCGGACGTGGACGCGTACGCGCTCTCCGCGGCGCAGCGCAGGATCCTGGGACTGGCGCTGGACTGAGGCCCGGTCAGGCGCGCCGCAGGAAATCGACCACGAGCCCGTCGCCGATCTCCTCCGAGCGGTAGCGCTCGAAGCCCGCGAAGAGCGAGTCTGGCAGGAAGGTGTCCGCGTCGGCAACCGCCTCGGGGATGCGCGTCACGATCCACTCGTCCACCCGACGCGCGAAGGCCGCGTAGACCTGTGCGCCGCCGATGACGTAGAGGTCGCCCCGGCCGTGCTCGGCGTGGGCGCGGAGCGCGTCGTCGGCGGAGGCGACGGCGATCACGCCGGTGCCCGTGAGCTCCTCCCGGTTCGCGCGTGCGGCGGTTTCCGTGGCACCACTTCCCTCCCCCGGGGCGGCCTCCGCCACGCCTTCCAGCCCCCGCCGCGTCAGCACGATGTTCAGCCGGTCGGGGA
Source organism: uncultured bacterium (assembly GCA_937995995.1). Lineage (GTDB taxonomy): Bacteria > Gemmatimonadota > Gemmatimonadetes > Longimicrobiales > RSA9 > CALBZE01. The sequence goes on along the minus strand of CALKIP010000271.1, from coordinate 1,931 downwards.
GCGGCCGCCCGATCGACGCCCACGTCCTGCGCCCCATGACCACGGTGTTGCCTCGGGTCGTGCGCTTGAAGAAGCGGAGATCAGCCGGGTAGTGCCACGGCAGCCCTCCGTCGCGGCCGATCGCGCCGTTCGGGTCCATGGCGACGATCGCCTTGAGGGTCATGGGCATGCTCGAATTCTTGCGGACGCGTGAGCCGGTGAGCGGTCGCGTGGAGCAATGCGCGCACGTCGTCCATCAAACATGCACGTCATCGTTCACACCGCGACCGGCGCGGCGATCTTCCCGTGGTGCTTGTAGCCGACGAGCTCCAGATTCTCCCAACGGAAGCGGAGCAGCGCATCGAGCCCGCCGCCGCGGAGCGAGCCGTCGGGGTCGACGATCTCGAGGCGAGGCAGTGCGAGCGGCTCGCGCCCGAGCAGCGTCTCGACCTGCTCCATGTGGTTGAAGTAGATGTGCGCATCACCGAAGCTGTGGTGATAGCTTCCGACCTCGAGGTCGCAGACGTGTGCGACCATGTGCGCGAGGAGCGCATAGGAGGCGATGTTGAACGGAACGCCGAGGAAGAGGTCGGCCGAGCGCTGGAAGAGCTGCAGGTGCAGCACCCGCCCGCGCTCGACGTAGAACTGGAAGAGCGTGTGGCACGGCGGCAGGTCCACGGCGTCGGCGACGCGCGGATCCCAGCCGGTCACGATGATCCGCGTCGAGGCCGGCCGCTCCCGGATCTCGTCGATCGCGCGCGCGATCTGGTCGACGCCGTTCCGCTCGGGGTAGTCGCCGCCGAAGGAGCGCCAGAGATAGCCGTAGATCGGGCCCAGATCGCCCGGCTCGCGGCCGAAGCGGGAGGTGTGCTCCTCGTCGGCCCACTCCTTCCAGATGTCGACGCCCCTCTCGCGCAGCGTGGCCTCGTTCGTATCTCCCGAGAGGAACCAGAAGAGCTCCTCGGCGATCCAGCGGAAGGGCACGCGCTTGGTCGTGACGAGCGGGAAGCCCTCGCGCAGGTCGAAGCTCATCTTGCTCGCGCCGGGCCAGCGCAGCCGCCCCACGCCGGTGCGGTCGTCGGGCTCTTCCCAGCCGAAGCGCCGCACTTCATCCAGCACGGCATGGTACTGTCTCATCGCATCCTCTGAGGGCTAGCCATCCACGCGCCGGAACCGCATGTCGAAGACGCGGCTCTGACTGATGCTGAACTCGACGACACGGCCCGTCGCATCGCGGATGAAGCGGATCTGGCCGGCGCGGCCGCGGAACTCGTCGGCCGCTGTCGGGGAGAGCGCGAACCGGTCGCCCGGACGCCGCAGAAGGTAGAGGCGCCCATCCTCGGCGACCACGTGGAACGTCGTTTCGGCATCTTCGCTGTAATACTCGCCTTCGTAGGCCGCCAGCTCACGGGCCGTCGGCGCCGGCCGCTCGCCTTCCGAATCCTCCGCCGGCGCGCGTGGCGTCTCGGGCTGCGCCAGCAGCCGGGTCTCCGGCGGAAGGAAGATGTCGGCGACCTGGCCGCCCAGCGCGCCGGGGTTCGCGTTGCTCACGTTGCAGAGGATCGAAAGCGCGAGATGACGCTCCGGGAAACGGCCGAGGTAGGCACGGTAGCCCGACGTCGCGCCCGTATGACTGACGAGCGGCTCTCCGTTGCGCTCGCCGACCATCAGACCCGATGCGTAGCCAATGCGCTCGCCATTGTTGAGCCGGCCGCGCTCGTGCATCAGTGCGACGAACTCGGGGCCGAAGTGCCGGCCGGTCTGGAGTTCCTCGGTCCAGGTCAGCAGGTCGCCGACCGTGGTGAGGAGGCCGCCGTTGCCGTGGACGTGCTCGATCGGCCGGTCGATGACGAATTCGTCGCCACGCGTGGAGTACGCACTCGAACGGCCCTTCACGATGCGACGATAATCGTCGCGCCACTGCGTGCTCTCCAGCCCGAGCGGCTCGAAGA
>CALKIP010000270.1 GCA_937995995.1 uncultured bacterium | reverse complement strand
TTCTGGGCGACGTGGTGCCCGCCATGCCGCTACGAGATGCCCGGCTTCCAGCGCACGTACGAGAAGTATCGCGACGAGGGCTTCACGATCCTCGGGCTCTCGACCGATCGGACCGGCAGGGCCTCGGTCCAGGCGTTCCTGGATGAAATGGGCATCACCTACCCCGTGGCCATGGCGACGGCGCAGTCGATCCAGGCCTTCGGCGCAGGCAACCTTCTGCCTACCTCCTACCTGATCGACAGGAAGGGGCAGATCCGATACACCGTAAAGGGGATCTACACGGAGACCGCACTCTCGCAGGCAGTCGAGCGGCTGTTGAAGGAGGGCGGCGAGGCGCCGACGGAGGCGGCCCGATGATGGACGCAACCTCGATCTCCTTCGGCCTGGCCTTCCTGGCCGGCCTGGTCTCGTTCCTCTCGCCGTGCGTGCTGCCGATCGTGCCGAGCTACGTCTCGTTCGTGACGGGGCTCACACTCGACGAGTTGCGCGACGCGAACGATGCGGCGGCGCGCAGGCAGGCGGCGATGCATGCCGGACTCTTCATCCTCGGCTTCTCCGCGCTCTTCGTCGCGCTCGGCGCCTCGGCCACCGCACTCGGCGGGGTGCTGACACGCTCGCTCCCGCTGCTCCAGCAAATCGGCGGGATCGTCATCGTCCTCTTCGGTCTCTACATGGTGGGCGTGCTGCGCATCCCCGCGCTCATGCGCGAGCGGAGGGTGCACCTCGCCTCGAAGCCCGCCGGCGCCTTCGGATCGGTCGTGGCCGGCGTCGCCTTCGGCGCCGGGTGGACGCCGTGCGTCGGCCCGGTCCTCGCCTCGATCCTCCTCTACGCCGGGATGGAGGCGACGATGACGCGCGGGATGCTGCTCCTCGCCGTCTACGCGCTCGGGCTCGGGATCCCGTTCTTCGCCGCGGCCGTCGGGCTGAACGCCTTCCTCGTGCGTACGCAGTGGCTGCGCCGCTGGCTCGGCCCGATCGAGCGAGCGACGGGCGCCTTCATGATCTTCGTCGGCGTACTCCTCTTCACCGGACGCTTCACGGCGCTCTCGAGCTTCTTCGCCAGCTTCGGACAACTCATCGATCTGGAGGTTGGATTCTGATGTCGAATAGAACCGCGCTCTCGGTTGCCGTGATCATGGTCCTCGTCGTCCTGTACGGGGCGATGCGGGGCGACCGATCGTCTGGTCACCAGGACGCAGAGGCGTTCACGCCACCGCCGTCGCTCCTCCAGCAGGAGATGACCATCGCCGGGATCGAGAAGGTTCAGGAAGTCGGCCACGTGCGCGGCGCGGACGATGCTCCGGTCATCGTCATCGAGTTCAGCGACTTCGGCTGCCCGTACTGCGGGATGTTCGCGATCGGTACCTACCCGACGCTGCACGACGAGTACGTCGCGACCGGCAAGGTACAGTGGCGCCTCGTCCCGTTCGTCATGGGGACCTTCCCGAACGGCGCCGAGGCGGCGCGTGCGGCCGAGTGCGCGACCGAGCAGGGTGAGGACGCCTTCTGGGCGATGCACGACCTGATCTACGAGCGCCAGACGGGGTGGAAGAGCACGAGGACCCCGGAGTCGCTCTTCCGGAGGTTCGCCGCGGAGATCGGCCTCGATGAGACGCAGTTCGCATCGTGCTACCAGGAGAATCGGTCCGGCACGCGCGTCGAGGCGAGCAACGCCCTGGCGGCTCAGGCCGGCGTCCGTGCAACCCCGACGTTCTTCGTCAACGGACGCGCCGTGCAGGGAGCGCTCCCCGTCGAGCAGTTCCGGATGATCCTGGACGCCTCCGGGGCGCGGTGATGGCCAAAGCACAGGTCCCGGGCTCCGGCAAGGGGTCGGACGAGCAGTGGCTCGCCGGGATGAACGGCAGGCACCGTCAGGTATTCGACGTATCGAGCCTGAATGGAGGCACGGTCCTCAACCCGGTGCGCAATTTCCTGAACGCCTACAACGAGGCGTACGGCGTGCCCGACGCGGAACTGAGCGCGGCCGTCGTCGTACACGGTTCGGCGCTGCCGATCGTCTTCGGCGACGAGGCCTGGGAGCGCTGGGGCTTTGGCGAGCGCCACGCCATCACCGACCCGTCGACCGGCCGGCCGGCGCGCCGCAACATCTTCCGGCCCGCACGCCCCGAGATGCTCGGGCCGCTGGACGCCTCGGTCGAGGCGCTCCAGCGCCGGGGCGTCGTCTTCCTGCTCTGCAACAACTCCCTCAAGCGCGCAGCGGGCGAGGCCGCGCGGGCATCCGGCGGTGACCCGGAAGAGGTGAGAAAGGCGATGATCGCCGGCCTGCTGTCCGGCGTCGTCGTCGTCCCGGCTGCGGTCGTGGCCATCAACCGGGCACAGGAGCACGGTCTCAGCTACGTCTTCCTGGGGTGAAGCCCGCGCTGCCCACTCGCATGGATGCGTGGAGGGGGTGGAGCCGGGTTGCAGGAGAGCGGAGCCGGTGCGATCCGGCTCCGCTCCGGCCCTTTCGCCCGCCCCCGTGCCTACGGGTCTCTCAAAGCAGGAACAGCATCGCGATCAGGATCGCGTTCAGGAGCGCCGTGAGCGAGTAGATGATCCAGGGCGGGACCGCCGCCGCACCGGAGCGGCCTCGCCCCAGCTCACGGTTCACCAGCGTGAAGCGCCAGGCACCGAACGCGATCATCGCCGTTCCCGATACGACGAACGAGATCTCGATCAGGATCGACATGAACGTCGCCCGCCTCGTCGCGTAGAGGAACTGGGCGAGGGCGATGCCGATGGCGGCCACCGAGATCCCCGTGCGGATCCACGACGCGAAGGTGCGCTCGTTCGCGAGGTACGTGCGGTCGTAGGCCAGGCGCTGGCGAGGATCCCTGTCCTTGCGACGGTCCCGTCGGACCACGTTTCCGTTTTCCGAATCGGCCGATTCACGCATGGCGCTGTCCCATCCTACACCTCCCTGACGGCCTTGGCACAGCGGCAACGGCACTTTTCACATGGCCGCAGGGGGCAAAGTGGAAACCGGAACCGTGATCCGTGTTCCACTACCTGGGCCGCGCCGGGAGCATCCGCCCCGCGAAGAGCCCCGATGCGATCGTCATCAGCGCGACGACGGCGATCGCGAACCGGAAGCCGAGCAGGTCCGCGAGCACGCCGGCGATGAGCGCGCCGGCGACGTAGCCGAGATCCCGCCACAGTCGGTAGATGCCGACGGCTCGTGCCCGGTCTCGGGGGGCCACCACGTCGCTCACCTGTGCAATGAGCGTGGGGTAGACGCTCGCCGTGCCGAGTCCGAGCAGAACGGCCGCACCCGCCAGGAACGCAAATCCCCCGCCGAGTGCGAAGGCGGCAAGCGCCGCGCCCTGGAGCAGCATCCCACCGACGATGAAGACGTGCCTTCCCCAGCGATCGGAGAGCGCACCGGTGCCGAGCTGGCCGAGCCCCCACACCGCCGGATAGATCGCGGCGAGCCACCCGATCTGGTCGGCGGCCAGGCCCAGCGCCTGGAAATAGAGCGGGAAGATGCCCCAGGCGAGGCCATCGTTCAGGTTGTTGATGAGGCCGGCCTGATTGGCGGCGAGCAGCCGTCGGTTCGTCCAGCTCGCGTGCCGGAGCCGCGCGCCGAACCCACGGGGCAGCGCCGATGGGCCGTCTTTCACAGTCGTTTCGGCGAGTGCGTGTTCGAGCTCCACGTGCCGCCCCGTGTCACGCACGAAAAGGAGCGTCAGCGCGGTCCCCGCGACCGCGGCGCCGGCGGCGATCCAGAAGGGCGCCGGCCGGGGGCCGTGGACTCCCGCGAGGTACCCCGCGCCGAGCGCCGCTGCGCCGACGGCGAGATATCCCGCAAACTCGTTGAGCCCCATGGCGAACCCACGACGTCGAGGCCCCACGAGGTCGATCTTCATGATCACCGTCGCGGACCACGCGAGCCCCTGATTCACCCCGAGGAGCAGGTTCGCGAAGGTGATCCAGCCCCATGAAGGGACCCACATGAGGAGGAACGGCACGGGTAGGCCGAAGAGCCAGCCGGTGAGGAGGATCCGCTTGCGACCGATGCGGTCCGCCAGGTCGCCGGCCGCGAGGTTGGATACGGCCTTGGTGAGTCCGAAGGCCATCAGGAACCCGAGTGCCACCGTGGTGGAGGCGACGTCGAATTCCGCGCCCGCGAGGAGGGGGAGCACCGACCGCTCGACACCGACCATCGCGCCCACGAAGGCGTTGACCAGCACGAGCAGCGTGAACTGCACCCAGTTCTCGCGAAGCCCGAGGCGGACGTCACGCGATACGGTTGCGGTCTCCCATTCAGTTATCAGCCCGTTGTACATGCCGTTTCCTTCTATTCGGGCTCCATGCGGCCGGCCAGTAGAAGCAGACGCGCGCGGCCGGCTCGTTTGGAGTGTGCGGTAGAGCGGACCGGGTCAAGCTCCGATGCGGTGGGAGCAGACCACGCGCCCCCACCCACGCTCGCTCATCCCCGAAACACGAATGCGCTCGGGTGCATTCCCCCGAGCGCATTCGAGTTCGGTCAGGACCAGACGCCTGAAGTTACGCGGCGACGCCCTCGACCCCGCGCTCGACCTCCTTGCCGGCGGCCTGCCAGTGGCCGAAGCCGCCCTTCAGGTTGATCACGTTGGTGTAGCCCCGCGCCTGGAGCAGGCTTGTGGCCATGTGGCTCCGCCCACCCGACTGGCAGTGCACGACGAGGGGCTTGTCCGTCGCGATCTCGTCGAGTCGATCCGGCAGGTAGCCGAGGGGGATGTTCGGCACGCCCGGGATCCGTCCGGCCTCCCACTCCGTCTGCCCGCGGACGTCGATCACGTTCACGGCACCCGCACCGATCTTCTCGTCCAGTTCGTCGATGGTCATCTCTTCGACCGTCGCGAGCTTGCGCCCACCTTCGGCCCAGGCTTCGACCGCCTCCGCTCCGAAGATGCCACCGATCCGGTCGAGACCGATCAGTGCGAGGTCACGCACCGCTTCATCGAGTCGCGACCCACTCTCGCGCCCGTAGGCACCCTCTTGGGCTGCATCATCCACGATCAGGTAGAAGGGCTCCTCGTAGGAGACGAACCACCCGGCCCAGGTGTTGAAGCTGCGGTTGAGCGGGATCGAGATCGTGCCCGGCACATGGCCTTCCGCGTACTCCGCGGCAGGGCGCGTGTCGACGATCATGGCTCCCTCTTCCAGCAGCTTCTCCAGCCGCTCCTCAGGCAGTCGCTCCGGACGCTCGCGCCCACTGAGCAGCGCCGGGCCCACCTTGTTGATCCGCTTCATCTCGGCAAAGTACTTGGGCGGCTCCGGCTGGCCCGAGAGTACGGCCGCAACGAAGGCGTCCTCGTCGTCGTAGCTGAGCCCCCAGTTGAAGAGCCGCTCGTAGCCGAGCGTCGACTGGGGAACCGCGCCCAAAGACTTGCCGCACGCGCTGCCCGCCCCGTGAGCCGGCCAGATCTGCAGGTGATCGGGCAGCTTCTTGAAGCGCTCCAGGCTATGGAAGAGCGCACGTGCTCCGGGCTCCATCGTCCCGCCCACACCGGCCGCACGCTCCAGCAGATCGGGCCTGCCGACATCGCCGACGAAGATGAAGTCACCCGTGAAGGCGCCCATCGGCTGGTCGGCCGCCACGGTGTCGGTGACCAGGAAGGTCAGGTGCTCGGGCGTGTGGCCGGGCGTGTGCATCGCCTCGATCCGCACGTTGCCCACCATGAAGTGGTCACCGTCTCTGAGCAGCACCGCATCGATCTCGTCGGCAAAGGCGTACTGCCAGTCGGGTCCACCCTCGGCAGAGACGTACGCCCGGGCGCCCGTGCGGTGGACGAGTTCCCTGAGCCCCGAGACGAAGTCGGCGTGAATGTGCGTCTCGGTCACGTGCGTGATCCTGAGCCCCTGGCGCTCGGCCGCACGAATGAACTGGTCCACGTCCCGGTTCGGGTCGATCACCACGGCCTCACCCGTCGCCGCACACCCCACCAGGTAGCTCGCCTGCGCCAGCTTTTCGTCGTAGAATCGCTCCAGATACATGAGTTCCTCCTCACGCAGTTCGGATTACCAGGTCCGTCCGCCCGGCAGCCGCGACCTCCGCGCTCCCCGACGAATGACCCATGTATACCCCCTAGACATTCCATCGATTGCGATCGCGGGCCCACCCGCGACCGAGAGCACCCCTGGGGTGCTCACACCCATGCCCCGGTCATTCCACCACCGAGACGTTCTCCGAAACGGCTGCGGGCTCCGTGGCCGCCGGAAGCACCACACTCCGGTTCTGGTACAGTATGAATGCGCCCATCACCACGAGGAACACCGCGAACGCGCGTCGCAGCGCCTCCTGCGGGACGAACCGGATCAAGTAGGAACCGATCAGGATCCCCGCGACCGCGATCCCCGTGAACACCGTCATGAACGCCCAGGGGACGTCCACCTGTCCAAGATAGCCGTAGAACCCGGCCACCGACTTCATGGCGATCACCAGGAGCGACGTGCCCACCGCCTGCTTCATCGGAATCTTCCCGAGGAGCACCAGCGCGGGGACGATCAGGAAGCCGCCTCCCACGCCGACCAGCCCGGTCAGCACGCCCACGGCGACGCCCTCGAGGGCGATCAGCCCGAGCGGCATCTCGGAGGCGGCCGCCTCGGGCGCCACCTCATTCCCGCCGGCGGCCGGCCGTCTGCCACGGAACATGAAGTACGCAGCCACCAGCATCACCACGGCGAAGAGCGCGAGCTGTGCGGCCCCGCTGAAGAAGACCGCGAGGCGCGCACCCAGGTACGTCCCCACCATGGCGACCACGCCGAAGATCAGCGCGACGCGGACGTTCACGTTCCCGGCTCGCCAGTGCCCGGCGGCGCCGAAGAGGCTCGTCGCACCCACGACCGCCAGACTCATGGCGATCGCCTCCTTGGCACCGAACCCCAGCACGTAGACGAAGATCGGCACCGTGAGGATCGACCCGCCACCCCCCAGCAGCCCGAGCGAGAGCCCGATCAATAGCCCCAGCGCCATCCCGAGAACGTCCACCGCTCACCTCCTCAGCCGCAGCACGAGGTGGCTACGCGACGACCGCCGCGCCCGGTGCCCACGAGCTCACTCGCAGCCGGCGCCGCCTGGCCGTTCCGAAGCGCCGCGACCACGGCATCCACATCACACGCCGCCGTCCGGTTGTACGGCAGACGCGACAGCACCATCGCCATGGCACAGGTGTTCGTCAGCCCCGCGAAGACCAGCCCGCTGCCTACGAACGTAGGCACGAGCGCAAAGAGCGGGTTCACCAGCAGCGCCAGAACGCCACCCGTCGCCGCGAGGGCACCCGCCGCGATCCGAACCTGGCGCTCGAGCGACAGCCTCTCACGACCACGCTCCACGGCATGGCCCGCCGCCTCCCAGGCGTTCATCCCGCCATCCAGGACGTGCAGATTCCGCATCCCGATCTCGCGCAGCGCCTGCTCGGCCCTGCGTGCACGCTGCCCCGAACGGCAGACCAGCACCACGGGATCGGCCACGTGCCGGCGCAGCTCCTCACGGTGCTCACCGAGCCTGTCCAGCGGAACGTTGTAGGCGCCTCGAATGTGCGCCGACTCGAACTCCGCCGGCGTGCGCACGTCGAGCAGTTTAACACGGCGCCCTTCCTCGATCAGGCGACGTACACTCCCGACATCCACGACCGGCGGCAACTCCATCATCATCGACTCTCGACTCCTCATCCGCGCCCCCATGCCTGTATTCCTAACCAGTAATACATAACCGCAAAGAAACGCCGCCTCTCGGCGATCAATTCAACTGCATGGCAATATAGTTTAGGCGCCGGCCGTGGTCAAGGGGTGCTCCACCTCTTGGGTGCGGCCCACAAAATGCTTATATTCCAGTACGAGAATCCAGCTATAAGGAAATCAGGGAGGTGGGTTCATGCCCCGTATCTTCAGCGATGATGCACTCGAGCTGCTGGCCGGCCGCTTCAAGATCCTGGCTGAGCCAATGCGGCTCAAGATCCTGAACGCACTGCGTGAGGGAGAGAAGACGGTCACGGAGTTGGTCGAGGAAACAGGAGCCGGTCAGGCGAATGTGTCCAAGCACCTGGGCCTCCTCTTCCGACACCGCATGGTCGGCCGTCGGAAGGACGGCCTGAACGTGTACTACCGGATCACGGATCCGACGATCTTCGAACTCTGCGAGCTCATGTGCGACAGCATCGAGTCCGAGCTCGATGCGAAGTGGGAGGCGCTCCGGGCCTGAGCCACGCGAACGCGCCCCGCCCAGAGCCAGTACGACACTGGACCGGCGTGGTCGGCAAGTACACCTCGAAGCCCGGCGGCCCCCCGTGTTCTGGCTCCCGCACCAGCCCGTGGACGATGCCGCTCATGCGAACCTTGGCGTCGTCCACGGCCCCACACCCTGGAACTCGGCCGGCTTCCACTCCGAACCTCGGCGACTTCATCATCCGAACTTCGAGGACTCCACGCTCGGACGCCGGCAATTCTACATTTCGGGATCTGCCGCACTGAATCGCTATCCGGGCCAGCCATCCAAGAAATTCCTACTCCATCTGCGGCCGATCACGTATAATTCGGACCTTGCACGCCTCTGGCGCCAGCCGCGGGGTATGTGACAATGGCGGCACCTGTCTGGCACCCGGGCGACCGGCGCTCCTCCAGCGACCCGAGCATCATGCACACGACACACCTGCGCCGAATCCACCTCCTCATCATCCTCACGCTCGCGCTCGCAACGGCGGCCTGCGGCGGACCTGCACGGGAAGCGGCGGAGCCCGCGCCCCATCCAGATGCGGAAACCCGGGCCGAACTGGAGGCGCTCTACCGCGCCCGGACCGACAGCCTCCGCATGCGCTTCACGGAGGCCGACGTCCACTTCATGACCGGGATGATCGGCCACCACGCCCAGGCGCTGATCATGGCGGCAATGGCGCCGAAGAACGGAGCCAGTCCGGCGATCCGCACCCTGGCGGCGCGTATCACCAATGCACAGAAGGACGAGATCGCCCTCATGCAGCAGTGGCTGCGCAACCGCGGGCAACCGGTGCCGGAGGTGCACATCGAAGGGATCCAACTCACGGTGCATGGTGCGGACCACGCCAACCATGAGGAGATGCCGGGGATGCTGACGCCCGATCAGTTGCACGAACTCCACGCGGCTCGAGGAGCGGAGTTCGACCGGCTCTTCCTGACCTACATGATCGAACACCATCGGGGCGCGGTGATCATGGTCCACGACCTCTTCGGTACCGACGGCGCGGGGATGGATGAGGAGGCCTTCAGGCTCGCCTCGGA
>CALKIP010000269.1 GCA_937995995.1 uncultured bacterium | reverse complement strand
ACGCGCACCAGGCTGAAGCCCAGCCCGGGCTCGATCCCCTCGGCCAGGGCAATGTCGTAGATCGAGGCCGCGAGATTCGCCGGAATCTTGTACTTCGCGGAGTAGTCTACGATGTTGCCGAGGCGTGCCAACTCCAGGCGAGCGAGCTCCAGCTCACCCTCCCGGGCCTTCACCATCACCTCCGCACGGTGCAGCTTCTGGTGCACGATGTAGTCCGCCAGTGGCGATGAGGGCGCCGTGGCGGCGTAGACCCCCAGGGCGAAGGCGGATCCGCCGAAAAGCAGACCCCAGACGGGCCTGCGTAGAATGGCCCACAACTCGCCGAAACGCCGGCGGAGCGGACCGATGTTTTCCTGCTCCCACTGCAGCAAGGCCGATGACATACTCTATCTCCTGTCTGCGGCCGAGGATCACGTCGGCGGAAGGCCGAGCGTGTACGTGGAAACGAATCCGTCCGGGTCGGAGCAATCACCGTGCCAGTCGATGTCGTGAAACGGGAACTGGCGTGAGTGCAACGGGTTGGGTGAAAGGGTCGACCGACCGGACTGTCGCATGATGGCTTTATCGGTCATTCTGGCGCGAATCGGTCGTCCCGGAGGTGCCCCGATTCGTTGCGTGGATGTCCCACTCACCGCTGCGACCGCCTGTCTTGTGAAGGAGCCGCACCCCTTCGATGCTCATGGCACGATCGAGCGCTTTGAGCATGTCGTAGGCACAGAGGAGGGCGACGCTGACCGCCGTGAGCGCCTCCATCTCCACGCCTGTGCGTGCGACGACGCGAGCGGTCGCGGTGACGCGAATGCCCGGCAGGTCATCATCCGTTTCCGCTGTCACATCAACGCCGGAGAGGGGGAGTGTGTGACAGAGCGGGATGAGCTCGGCCGTCCGCTTGGCGGCCTGTATGCCGGCTAGTCGGGCGACGACGAGCGGGTCTCCCTTGACGGTGCCCCCCGCCCGAAGCGCCGCCAACGTCTGGGGCGCCATGACGAGGAAGCCTTCTGCCGTGGCCGTTCGGGCGGTCTCGGGCTTCTCGCCGACATCGACCATGCGTGGCCGGCCGCCCTCATCCAGATGAGTGAGTCTCTGGGTGTCCATCCCCGAAATGTACCCGAAGGCGGACTGCGGGGCCAGCGTCTTCTTCAGCGGGCGGCGCCGAGCTGGTCGTGGATCGACGCGAGGAGGTGGGCCAAGACGAGTTGCGGATTGACGTTGCCGTGGGCGAGAGCGCGGGCTTCGTCGACGGCGCGCAGGGCATCGGGCACGCGTGCGCCGGCGTTGGGCAGGCGGCGGGCCAGGTCACCCAGGAAATCCTTGGCGTCGGCGCTGACGACCACGGCATCGGCGCCGGCGGCCATGGCCGCGAGGTCGCGGAGCCAGAGGGCGAGGAAGTCGAGCGTATCGGTGAAGGTGCCCCGTGCGCCGCTGGGCGGCAGGGCGTGCGCTGCGGCGAGACGTCGCATGGGCGAGCGCGCTACGGCTGCCACGAGCAGGGAGCGAGCCTGTTGGCGCAGAGCCTCGAGCGGTCCCGGCTCGCCGTCCACGGGAAGGAACGCGAGTGCCCGTCCGATGGACCCTTCGGAGAGGCGTGCGGCCGTGCGCGCGTCGTCCGGATCGACGTTCCGGTGATGGACGAGGAACGCTGCGACCTCCTCCTGGGGCAGCGGCCGGAGCCGGACCGGCAGGAGGCGCGAGCGAATCGTGTCCAGCAGTGCATCGGGGTCACTGGCCGTGAGCACCATGGTGGTCCCCGGCGGCGGCTCCTCGAGAAGTTTGAGGAGTGCGTTCGCGGCCTCGGGGCTGGACTCCTGCGGGACCAGGTACTCGGCGCCGCCGATGATGAACACCTTACGCGTGCCCATGGCGGGCCGCGCGTTGGCGAGGCGGCGGATGGTCTGGACCTGGGCGAGGAAGATTCCGACGGGCTCGCCGATCGCTGGGACGCGGAGCGGGTCGGCGCGTCGCGCCTCGAGTTCGGCGGCGCGGACCTCTTCCAGCGCTTCCGCGAGCTTCTCGGGTCCGCTCACGCCCTTGGGGCGCGGGATCGGGAAGAACCAGTGCACATCCGGGTGCTCGAGGCGTTGCACCAGGCGGCACCCCGTACAGGTGCCACAGGCATCGTCCGACCCGGGGTGCTGGCAGACGAGGAGTTGAGCGAGCCAGAGACCCAGCCGTTGCTTCCCGACGCCTGCCGGTCCATGGAGGAGGAGCGAGCCGGGCAGTTCGTCGGCGCGCACCGCCTCGGCGAGCGAGGCGCGGGCGGCCTCGTGGCCGTGAATCGGAGGAAGCGCGCTCATTGTCCGGACCGGGAGCGGAGCCACGCGAGCGGGTCGACCGGCTCGGGCATGCCACCGGAGCGGGTCGGCGCACGGACCTGGAACTCGATGTGTGGCCCTTCGGGCGTGCGCTCGCCGCCGACCGTGCCGATCACCTGGCCGTTGGCAACCGAGTCGCCGTTGCGCACTCTCACCTCTTGCAGGTACAGATAGAGCGTGTAGTAGCCGCCGCCGTGGCTGACCATGACGCTCGGTCCGTACCCTTCGAAGGGGCCGGCCATGACCACGGTCCCGGCCTCGACGGCGCGGACAGGTGTCCCGGGCTGGGCACCGATCCCGATTCCGTTCCAGCGCAGCATCACGCCGTTGGGTCTCCGTTCCGGGCCGAAGCGGTAGACCAGGCGTCCTTCGACGGGCCAGTCGAGCGATCCCAGGTCCCGGGTTGTGATAGTACCTTCTACAGCGGGCCGGCCGGCGATGGCGCGGCGGCGCTCCTCCTCGAGCCGGCGCCGCTCCAGCTCGGCGACGACGTCGGTGAGGCGCGCTTCGTCGCGGGCGAGCTGCTGGATGCGGCCCTGCGTACGCTGCTCCTGCTGTCGGTAGCCGGCGAGCGCCCTCTGCTGCTCGGCCTCGAGGGATCGCAATCGTGCGAACTCGCCGAGCTTCTCGTCACGTAGCCGCTGCAGCTCGGCGAGGTTGCGGGTGAGGTCGCGCTCGCGTCCGGCGAGCTCCCGCTCGAGGCGGCCGACCTCGTCGATCAGCAGCCGGTCGTAGAGAGCGATCAGGTGCAGGTACTTGTAGCGGCTGAGCAGATCACCGAAGCTCTCCGCGGTGAGCAGGACCTGGATCGTCTGCAGCGGGCCACGCTTGTAGATCGAACGGAGCCGCCGTGCAAGGACGACGCGGCGTTCGGTCAGCCGGTCGCGCGCCCGAACGAGCTCGCGCGTGGTCTCCTCGACGCTGCGGGACAGGGCGGCGGACTGGAACTCGAGTTCCCGCAGCACCGAGGCCGAGGCCTCGACCTGCCGCTCGATGTTGGTCAGGCGAACATTGACGTCGGCCACGCGGGCGCGCAGCGATTCCATCTCGCGTTCCAGCAGTTCGCGCTCCTCGCGGATCTGCTGGAGTCGGAGCTGACTTTCGCGGATCTCCCGCTGCAGCGGTTCCTGCGCCGCAGCCGGTGCCGCGGCGAGCAGGAGGAGGAACAGCCCGAGTGCGCCTGCGAGCCTCATAGGTCGCGCAGATGACGTCGCAGCGCCAGGGAACTGGCCAGCGTGCCGAGGATCCCGCCCGCGGCGAGTCCTGCGGCGACCCAGGTGTCCGGCACCCATTCGATCGCGAAGATGGAGCTGAAGACGACCTTGTAGGTCGCATAGGTGAGCGAGAGCGCGAGCCCGGCGCCGAGGAGCCCGGTGATCAGCCCTTCGAGGAGGAAGGGCCGCTTGATGAAGCCGTCCTTGGCGCCTACCAGACGCATGATCTCGATTTCGTCGCGGCGTGCGAAGATGGCGAGCCGGATCGCCGAGCCGATGATCAGGACCGCGACTGCGGCGAAGGCACCGCCGACCACGATCGCCGCCGCACCTGCGATGCGTCGCAGGAGGAAGACCTTGTCGACCCACTCACGGCCGTAGCGCACGTCCTCGACGAACGGGTAGGTCGCGATCCGTTCGGCGACCTTGCTGACGATGTCCGGCGCCCGCTGTCCGGGCCGCAACCTCACCTCGAACGAGGCCGGGAGCGGGTTCTCCTCCACATCGGCGAAAAGCTCTCGGAACTCGGTCAACTCCTGGCGCGCGATCTCGAGCGCCTGCTCACGCGAGATATAGAGCGTCTCGAGCACCTCGGGGTAAGCGCGGATCTCCGAGAGTGCGAGTTCGACGGCGTCGGGCGCCGTGCCGTCGCGCAGGTAGGCGACGACCTGGACCCGCGATTCGACGGTGTCGAGGACGCGCCGAACGTTGTGTGCGGCGATACCGAAGAGCCCGACGACGAAGAGCGAGAGGCCGATCATCGCGGCCGAGAGGACGGTCAGCGTCGGCGCGCGGCGGAACGCAGCGAGCGCCTCGCGAATGGTGTAGCTCACGGGCGGCCCTCCGCGGCGGAATCGTAGACGAGCGTGCCGTGATCGAGCTCGAGGATGCGACCCATCGGGAACGAGCGGATCACGTCGCTGTCATGCGTGGCCATGAGGATCGCCGTGCCCGCCGCGTTGATGCTGCGGAAGAGGTCGAGAATGCCACGCGTCGCCCGTTCGTCGAGGTTGCCGGTCGGCTCGTCGGCCAGGAGGACCATGGGCTCGTGGGCCAGTGCACGGGCCACGGCAACGCGCTGCTGCTGGCCGCCGGACAGCTCGTGGGGGTAAGCCTCGGCCTTGCTCGCGAGTCCGACCTGCGCCAGCAACTTGGAGACGCGCGCGCGGATGACCGCCTTGCGCGCCCCCGTCACCTCCAGAGCGAAGGCCACGTTCTGCGCAGCCGTTCGGTTGGGCAGCAGCCGGAAGTCCTGGAAGACGAAGCCGATCTTGCGGCGGAGGATGGCGATCTCCCGGGAGCGGATCTTGTGCGATGAGTACCCACTCACCCTCACCTCGCCTCGCGTCGGTCGGTCCGCCATGTGGATCAGGCGCAGGATCGTCGATTTGCCGGCGCCGCTGTGTCCGGTCAGGAAGCAGAACTCCGCCTTCCGGACCTCGAAGCTGACGTCATTCAGCGCGGCACCCGAACGCGCGTACTCTTTGACGACGTGGTCGAATCGGATCATGCTACGGAAGATTGGCTTTGGAGCCCTCACGGGCAAGGTGCGCGGCGAGCTCGATTGCTTCGATCATGGAGGACGGATCGGCCACGCCGCGGCCGGCGATGTCGAGCGCCGTGCCGTGATCAGGTGACGTACGCACAAAGGGCAGACCGAGCGTGAGATTCACGCCGCTGCCGAAGGATGCGGTCTTGAAGGCCGCCATGCCGACGTCGTGGTACGGTGCGATGACGGCGTCGAACTCGCCGCGGATCGCACGGACGAACACGGTGTCGGCCGGGATCGGGCCGCGTACGTCGAGGCCATCGTTGCGGAGCGCATCACGTGCCGGGACCAGGATGCGCTCCTCCTCATCACCGAAGAGGCCGCCATCGGAGGCATGGGGGTTCACCGCACACAGCGCGATGCGTGGGTGTGCGATCCCCCAGCCGCGCCGCAGTCCATCCGCTACCAGTCGCGCCTGCTCGATGAAGAGCGTAGCCGAGAGGGCGTCGGGAACGGAGGCGAGCGCCATGTGCGTCGTGGCGAGCACGACGCGGAGCGGCCCGCCGAGTGCGGTCCGTTCCGCCACCATCATCATCGAGACGGGAAGCGGTGGGCCGTCGGCTCCGTGCTCCCGCCACCCGGCAAGTGCGGCGAGCATCTCGGTGTGGCCGGGGAAGCGGTAGCCGCCCGCGTGAAGCGCTGCCTTGTCGATCGGTGCGGTGACGATCGCGTCGACGTCGCCATCGAGAGCCAGGCGCGTGGCGGTCTCGATCGCGCGGCCCGCTAGGGAGCCGGCCAGCGCCTCTCCGCCGGACTCGCTCCAGTCGCCTACGGCGACGAACTCGTCGGCGTAGGCTTCCGCACCCGTGCCCTCGGGCCCGACGAAGACGAGCGTCGGCCGGAACGTGTGCTCTCTGGCGTGGCGCGCCGCGGCCGCGGCGACCTCCGGGCCGATGCCGCGGGGGTCGCCGAGCGTGATCGCGAGCCGTGGTGGGCGATCGGCGCCTGCCGGTGCTCGTCCGGACACGTCGTCGCCTCTCGCCGCGCTATCTGCGGATGTCGATGTAGGTCCGGCCGCGCAGGTCCCCGATGATCTCGTCCATCAGCTTCTGACGCTCGAGTTGTTCACGGATCCGGCTGCGTACCTCGGGATCGTCCCAGGTGTAGTCACTCTCGTCGGTCACCTCGGTGACCTTCGCGACGACCCAGTGGTTGCCCTCGCCCACGCCGGTCAGTCGGAACGGCTCGAGGATGACACCCTCCTCCGCGCCGCTGAGCGCAGTGGCGTAGGGGCCGGGCAGCTCGGAGAGGCGATCACGGCGGATCGGGCCGACCCGAGGTCCGAGGAGGCTGCCCGGGCTCTGGAGCGAAGCGTCGCCGTACTCGGCCACGAGCGAGTCGATCGGCTCGCCGGCACGCATTCGCTCGGCGACCTCGCGTGCGATCTCCTGCGTGCGCTGGTAATCCTCCTGCGTCATCTCCGGTCGGATCAGGATGTGGCGGGCCTGCCGCTCCCCACCCCGTGCCTTTTCGACCTTGATGATGTGGTAGCCGAAGCTGGTCTCGACGACGTTGCTGATCGATCCGGGAGGCAGCGAGAAGGCGACACGCTCGAACTCCTGGACCATCTGGCCGCGTCGGAACCAGCCCAGGTCGCCGGCCCGCTCACGCCCGCCCGGCTCATCGGTGTGCCGGCGTGCCATGTCCTCGAACTTCTCGCCCTTGCGCAGCTTCTCGAGGATCTCCTCCGCCTCTGCCCGTGCGGCCGCCCGTGCCGAGTCGGTGGGCTGCGGCTGCACGATGACCTGCTCGAAGGTGAGCGTGGCCGGCCGGCGTGCGATCTGTTCGCGGTTGGCGTCGAAATGCTCCTTCGCCTCCGCGTCCGTGACCGGCGGTGGCTGGCGTTCGCGCTGGAGCTGGCTGATATACATCTCGATGATGAACTGCCGCTCGAGCTGCGCCTTCATGTCGTCGCGGAACTCGTTCAGCGTCATTCCCTGCTCCCGGAGCGCGGCCTGGAAGGCGCGCTCTCCGCCGATCGCCTGACGACGCCGAGCGAGCTCCTGCTCGAGGCTCTGCGTGATCATGGCGTCGTCGGCCACGACGGAGTCGCGCTGCGCGGCCTGGAGGAGGAGGAGCTCGTTGATCCGTGCTTCGAGCGCCTGCTCGTAGAGCCTTTGGACGACGGTCGGGTCCTCGGGGAGTGGCTGACCCGTCGACGCGACGATTCGGAAGACCTCTTCTTCCAGGTCCGTCCTGAGGATGATGCTGTCTCCGACGACGGCGACGACGCGGTCGACGACGCCGCTGGTCGGGGCCGGCTCCTGGGCGAGTGCCATTGAGGCGCCCAGCACCAGGGTGAGAAGCGAGAGCACGGCGGTCCGGAGTCGATACATGACGTCTCGGTCTCGAGATGGAACGGAATCGGGGCCGGTGCATGCGCACCGGCCCCCGGTTTATATCCCGACGCCAGGCCGGGGGTTCCTGGGCCGGCGCTACTGCTGCGACCCGGACTCCGGCTGCGGCGTGGCCGGCAGCTGGCCCTGCGGCTGAGGTATCGGCAGCGCCGGACGGCTCGTCTGGGCCGTCTCGATCACCTTCGGCACGGCACGCGCAAAGACCTCGCCATTGTACGTATCGCGCAGGGAGAAGGCGAGCGGGCCGAGGCCGAGCGGCTGCTGCTCGCCACGGATGACCGCCTCGATGAAGGTCATGACCCGGCGCTCGATCGCCTGCTCACGCGTCTCGCCCTGCTGTGGCTGGATCCCCGAGAGGCCGATCATCTGCGTGGCCTGGGCGAGCTGCGAGCGAACCTCCGACGACAGCGAATCGCGTTCTTCGGTCGTCATCTGCAGGCCCTGCCTCTCGGCCTCGGCGAGCAGGATCTCGTTCTGGGCCATCCCCTCGAGGAGCATCTCCAGGTTCTCGTCGCTCATGGCGGCGATCTGGGCGCGGTTGCTCGGCGAGGTGCGGTCGCGAATCCAGTCGAGGTACTCCCTGGCGGTGAGCTGGCCGCCCTCGTAGGAGACGAGCGTGCGAGAGGCCGCACGGCCGCTCAGGTTCCGCTCCGGCTTCTCGGCCAGGTCCCGTGCAACGGCGGTCGCGCCGTCCTGGACCTGGATGCGCAGCGACGACGTCAGCTCCTCGACGTAGGCCTGCTGAGCCTCGGCGACCCGCTGCTGGATGAGCTGCATGCGGAACGTGTCCCGGGCCTGGTCGAACTCCGGCGCCCGGCGCTCCTCGAGCTTGATGATGTGCAGGCCGAACGGCGTCTCGACGACATCGCTGACCTCCCCGACGTCCAGGGCGAAGGCGGCCGCCTCGAACGGCGCCACCATCTGGCCGCGGCCGAAGAAGCCGAGATCGCCGCCAGACTGACGGGTGCCCGGATCCTGGCTGAACTCCTGGGCCAGGTCGGCGAAGTTCTCACCCGCCTGGGCTCGTGCGCGCAGGTCGTTGGCCAGGGCGAGGGCGCTGTCGCGTTGGTCGGGTGTCGCGTCCGGTGCGAGACGGAGCAGGATGTGGCGAGCACGGACCTCGGTTCCCGGCTGCTCGCGCTCCCAGATCTCGCGCAGCTCCTCATCCGTGAAGGTCGTGTCGACCTTGATGACCTGGTCGTTAAGCTTGCCGAAAAGCTGCTGCTCGAGGATCGGGTCGACGATCGGCGCCACGTCGACCGAGCCGAGCGTGGAGTCACGGTCGGCGGCCGTGGCCAGGACCACGTAGTCGACCCAGAGGTTGGCGACGGCGTCGACCACCTCGGGCTCCGCCGGCAGCCGCGGGTTCTGGGCCAGCAGCCCGGCGGCTTCCTCGACGGTCAGCTCGAGCCCGCCCGCACGGGCCACCACATCCGTGTGCGACGTCATCGCCTGATTCATGCCGTCGCAGGCGGTAAAGGCCACCGTTGCGGCCAGGACGCCGAACGCTGCGAGTTTCCTCATTCTCTCTCCTTACAGGAGCCGGTCCGAGTGAAAGTTGCTCAACGTACGTATCCGGCGCGGCCTACGCCAGCGCCGCCCGACACCTATTCGGTGCAGGTACGGCAGGGTGTTACACCCGCTCACGCCGCACGTGCCCTCTCGACCGCGAGAAGTTCGAGCGCGCCGGTCAGCGTCTCCAGGAGAGGCTCCGCGCCGTAACGTCGGAGCACGATGGAGAGCGGCATCGCGCGCCGCTGTCCCAGAACGGCGCGAGGATCTGTATCCCCGCCTGGATCAGCGCGTCGTACCG
>CALKIP010000268.1 GCA_937995995.1 uncultured bacterium | reverse complement strand
CCCGCCCAGGATCCGCTCGCTGTCCACCGTGTTCTTGTCGCAGCCGAGCGTCACGACTCCGGTGCGAGTACCGGCGCCGCCCACGCTCGGCAGTGCCGGCGCCCGGTTGGAGAGCACCGGCAGCTCGCGACGGACCGTACTGTTGGATTCGCTCATTCCTCGTGTGCCACTCGTGAAAAACCGCAGGCGCCGGCAATATACCGGGCCTGCGGTGTCGGTTCAACGAAACAAGGGCGGTCCGTCCGCCGCTCCGGGATCAACCACGCTCCACCACTCGCGCGCCCTCGGGCGGCGTGAACCGGAAGCGCGAATCGTCCAGCGACGGGTTCAGCTTCAGATTGCGCAGCTCGATGTTGCGGGTGACGCCGTTGTCCTCCACGAGTTCGAAACGGCGCACCAGGTAGTCCTCCGCATCCACCCACGCCTTCAGCGACCGGTAGCCCATCGGCTGGCGAGGAATCATCCGGACCACCCACGTCGGGCGGCCGTCGACTTCTTCGCGGCCCAGCATCTCCGAGTCGAAGCGAGCGACGGGATCGCCCAGGAACTGCGCCTGAAGGTCGACGCCGCCCGCGCCCGCTGCCCCCGCCGGCGCACGGATGACCTGGGCCTCGTCCACGCTCGGGTAGTAGATCCAGATCGACTGGCCATCGCTCACGATGACGTCGCCGGCCGGATCGGAGAAGTCCATGAGGAAGCGGTCCGGACGCCGCTGGTACAGCGTGCCCCGGCTGTTTATGGTGGTGCCGAGTAGCGGATTGCGCGCCACCTGCACGAAATCCGCCTGCAGCGACCGAGTCGCCTCGTACGCCGCCGATGCGCGCCGCAGCACCGTCTCCACATCCGGCTCCTGCACGCGCACGGCGTCTTCGCCACCTCCGGCACCGGCCGGCTCTGACGACGACCCGCCCTTCACCGGAGAACTGGCCGCCGCCGGTTGAGTCCCGGAAGGCGAAGCCTGCCCCGCGCCCGCCTGCGCCGACTCGGATGCGGCAGACGCGCCCCGCCCTTCCGCACCCGCCCCGGCGCTCGCCATATCCGAGGTCGCGTCCCCATTTTTCCCGCCGGCGTCCTCGGCTCCGGCGCCCGCCGGCTCGCCGCTCCCGCCGGTACCGCTGCCCTCACTGCCCGTGACGGCGAGTGCCGCTGCCGGCGAGTCTTCTACCGATTCCACAGCGGCCGACTCCGATTCCGTCGTCGCCCGCCCCGAGACATCGTCACGCACGCCCAGCGCGATACCCACTCCCGCCACCAGGACGCCCAACCCGATCAGATAACGCTTCATGCTCAAGATCCGCGGTACGAGGTTCCCGCGTGGTACACGCGGGCGTGTGAGGACGTTCCTGGGAGGGCCCGTTGGGCGGGAGGGCGCCCTTCCGGGCGCGGGAGAGCCGCCTTTCGGCGACGGGAGAGCTGCTTCGCAGCGGGAGAGCCCTTACGGGGCGGAAGTGCTGACCTTCGGGCAGCGGGAGAGCCGCCTTCGGCGGCGGAGCCGCCTGTTGGCGGCACTCACCTACTCCCCGCAGATATGATCCAGCGACTCCATCCCCACCAGCACCTCCCGCGGCTTCGAGCCGTCCGGTGGCCCGAGCACGCCGGCGTTGTGGAGCTGGTCGACGATCCGTGCCGCGCGGCCGTAGCCGATCCGCAGGCGCCGCTGCAGGAGCGAGGTCGAGCCTTGCTGGAACTGGATGCACACCTCGGCGGCCTGACGGAAGAGGGCGTCGCGCTCCTCGTCGAAGGCGTCGGCGCCGTCGTCGGCAGACTCGGCCTCGTGTGCGCGTACGACCTCCAGGATGTCGTCCTCCAGTTCGGGCTGCTCCTGTGCGCGCTCGCGGTACCACTCCATCAGCCGCTCGGTGTCCTCCGTGCTCAGGTACGCGCCCTGGATCCGCACCGGGTCCGACGTGCCGGGTGGAAGGAAGAGCATGTCGCCGTTGCCCAGCAGCGCGTCCGCGCCGTTCTGGTCGATGATCGTTCGCGAGTCGACCTTCGAGCTCACGCGGAACGCGATGCGGCACGGGAAGTTGGCCTTGATCAGCCCCGTGATCACGTTCACGCTCGGCCGCTGCGTCGCCACGATCAGGTGGATCCCGATCGCGCGCGCCTTCTGGGCGAGCTGCGCGAGCGGCTTCTCGATCTCCGCCTGCACGGCCATCATCAGGTCCGCAAGCTCGTCGACCACGAGGACGATGTACGGCAGTGGCCCGTCCTTGTAGAGCCAGCGGTCTGGATCGCCCTCCTCGCCGTCCGGGTTCGGGATCCGCAGCGGCTTGCCCTCCTCCACGCGGCGGTTGAATTCAGGAAGCGACCGCACGCCGTTCTCGGAGAGTAGTGCGTAGCGCCGCTCCATCTCGAGGACCGCCCACTTGAGGACGACCGCCGCATCGCTCGGGTCCGTGACCACAGGGTGGCGCAGGTGCGGCAGGTCGCCGTACATGCTCAGCTCGACCATCTTCGGGTCGATCATGAGCAGCCGCAGCGTCTGTGGCGAGTGCTTGTAGACCAGGCTCGTGATCACCGTATTGATGCAGACCGATTTCCCCGAGCCCGTAGCACCCGCGATCAGCAGATGCGGCATCTTGGCCAGGTCAGCCACGTGCGGCTTGCCCGTCAGGTCCTTCCCCAGCGCCAATGGCAGTGGCCCCCGAGCACGCTGGAACGCCGGCGACTCGAGGATCTCCCGCAGATAGACCACCTCTGGCGACGGGTTCGGGACCTCCACTCCGACGGCGCCCTTCCCCGGGATCGGCGCCACGATCCGCACGCTCGGCGCCTTCAGCGCGAGCGCCAGATCCGCATCCAGCGCCGCGACCCGGTTCACCTTGATCCCCGGCGCGGGCACGAACTCGAACTGCGTGACCACCGGCCCCGTCGTCCGCCCAACGACCTGCCCCTTGACCTTGAAGGTCTCCAGCGTCTCTACCATGACCTCGCCCAGCCGGTCGAGCTGCTTTTCACTGAGCGAGAGGTCGCGCGGTGGTTGCTCGGTCAGGATCGGGACGGGCGGCCGGTCGGGTGAGTCGGGATTGCCCGTGTCCTCGAGGAACGCTTCCTTCTCCGCTACTGCCGCCTTGTCCTTCTTGCGACGGCTCAGGCGTGCCCGCAGCCCCTTCTTCTCCGGCTCTTCTTCCTCCGGCGGCGGCTCGAGGGCGAGCATCGGCTCCGGTGGAGCGAGAGAGGGCAGCTCGACCTCCTCCTCTGTCTCCTCCAATGTCGTCGGCTCCTCTCCACCGCCGCGCCCCGCGCGTGCCGTGATACCGGCGGCCGCACGCCGCCCCCCCGCCACGGCCGCACGTGCCGGGTTCCAGCCGATCGTCGCCACGGGCAGCATTATGCCCAGAAACACGAAGAAGAGACCGGACCCGACGACGCCGAGCAGTGCGACGAGTGGGACGCCGAGCGTGTGCCCCAGCCATCCCGCAACGCCTCCGGGGAGCAGACCGAGCCCCGCGGTCGGCGTGAAGAGTAAGGCTGCGGTGGGAGCGAGCACGGCGAGCCCCAGGAGCAGGGCCGCCAGGCGGTAGGCGGTCCCCCGCTCGATCCAGCCGAAGCAGGTAGCGCCAAATACCAGTGGAAATAGTGGAACCAGCGGCATCCCCGCCCCGAGTCCGGCGTAGCCGTATCGGGCCACGAAGTCACCGACCACGCCCATGATGTTGCCCGAGGGGAATAGCCGCGCGCCACCCGACCCGAGCACCGATGCGGGCACCAGGCTCAGGGTCAGGAATAGCGTCAGCGCCAGGAGCGCGAGCCCCAGGAGCTCGCGTTTCTGCTTCTCGGAGAGCATGTCGTGGAGGTCCCGCTAGAGGGTGATCTGCCGGTCGTGCAGCTCGGGAATCACCGTGTGGCGGTCGATCGTCGCGCAGAACTCCAGATCCTCGGCCAGATCCGCATCGATCAATTGCCGGCCCGCCGCCGTCCGGGCGAACATCGCCGCGAGGTCCTCGCCGTGCAGCCGCGCGAGATCCATCGCTGCAACACCGGTGTCGTCCATCTCGGGCACCGCGCCGAGGCGCGACGCCAGGGCGGTCGCCAGCATCCCCGCGCACACCGCGTCCTCGAGTGCGAACTGCCTGGCCCGCCCCGCACAGACGAGCGTGATCGGCCCATCGTCACTCGCCAGCGTGTCGGCGACCGCGCTCAGGTTGAGGAAGGAACCCATGATCACGCGACGTGCGCCGGCGCTCGAGAGCACCGCGCCCGTCCCGTTCGTCGTCGTCATGACCAGGAACTTGCCCTCGACGCGCTCGCGCGTGAACTCGCGCGGCGAATTGCCGAGATCGAAGCCCTCGATCGGGCGCGACCGACGCTCGCCACAAAGCAGTGCGTGATCGCGCCCGATGTTCTGCGCCACCCGAACGGCCTCGTCGATCCCCGGCGCCGGTGAAACCGCACGCGCGCCGTTGGCCAGCGCCTCGACGATCGTGCTCGTGGCGCGGAGCACGTCCAGTACGACAACCACCCGCTCGGCGAGGTCGCTGGAGACGATCTCGTCCGGCGTGAATGCTACATCCAGTCTCACGATACCGCCGCCCGTTCTGCCATGCGCCGATCGAGGAACTTCGTATCGATGTTCCCCGCCACGAAATCCGGATCCTCGAGCAGGTCGATGAGGAACGGGATCGTCGTGTGGACGCCTTCGATGATGAACGACTCGAGCGCCAGCTTCATCCGCGCGATCGCTTCCTCTCGCGTGTTCGCGTGCACCAGCAGCTTGGCCAGAAGCGAATCGTAATACGCCGGTACGTTGTATCCCGCGTAGACGTGCGTATCCAGGCGAACGCCCGGGCCACCCGGCGGATGGAAGATCTCGATCCGGCCCGGGCTCGGCGCGAAGTTCCGCTCCGGATCCTCCGCGTTGATCCGGCACTCGATCGAGTGCCCGTTCAGCACGACCGACCCCTCCGGCACCGAGATCGGCTCACCCGCAGCCACGCGGATCTGCTCCTTCACCAGATCGACGCCCGTCACGAGCTCCGTGACCGGATGCTCGACCTGGATCCGCGTGTTCATCTCCATGAAGTAGAAGCTGCCGTCCTCGTCGACGAGGAACTCGATCGTCCCCGCCGACTGGTAGCCGATCGCCTTGGCGCCGCGCACCGCCGCCTCGCCCATCCGCTCCCGCAACTCCTCGGACACCACCGGCGACGGCGCCTCCTCGACCAGCTTCTGGTGGCGCCGCTGGATCGAGCATTCCCGCTCGCCCAGGTGGATGACCCGCCCGTGCTTGTCGCCCAGGAGCTGGAACTCGATGTGGCGCGGCCGGACCAGGAACTTCTCCAGGTAGACGGACGGATCGCCGAACGCCGCCTCCGCCTCGCGCTGCGCGCTCACGAACTGCTTCTCGAACGTCTCCGGATCCGCCGCGACGCGCATCCCCTTCCCGCCGCCGCCCGCAGCGGCCTTGATCAGGACCGGGAAGCCGATCTCTGCGGCAATGCGCGCGGCTTCCGGCGCATCCGCGATCGCGCCCTCGCTCCCGGGGACCGTAGGCACGCCCTGCTCGGCCATCGTACGGCGGGCCACAGCCTTGTCGCCCATGAGCCGGATCTGCTCCGCCGTCGGGCCGATGAAGGCGATCTGCGAGTGTTCGCAGATCTCGGCGAACTCCGCGTTCTCGGCCAGGAAGCCGTAGCCCGGATGGATCGCATCCGCACCCGTGATCTCCGCCGCAGCGATGATGCGCGGGATGTTCAGGTAGCTGTCTCGCGCAGCCGCCGGACCGATGCAGACGTCTTCGTCCGCGAAACGCACGTGCAGGCTCTCCCGGTCCGCCTCGCTGTAGACGGCGACCGTTCGGATACCGAGCTCACGGCACGCGCGGATCACCCGGAGCGCAATCTCGCCCCGGTTCGCAATCAATACTTTCTGGAACATGGATCGCGCCGCCCGCCTATGAACCCGCCGGCTCGATGCGGAAGAGAACCTGGCCGTACTCGACCGGCTCCGCATTCTCCACCAGGATCTCGCGTATCACCCCATCGACCTCACACTCCAGCTCGTTCATGAGCTTCATGGCCTCGAGGATGCACAGCGTCTGACCCTTCGTCACCCGGCTGCCCACCTCCACGTACGGCGGTGCGTCCGGTGCCGGCGCACGGTAGAACGTCCCCACCATCGGCGACGTCACCTCGATCAGGTTCCCGGCGCTCGGCGCCTCCCCGGCCTCTGCCGCCGGCGCGGCGGGCGCGCTGGGTGCGGCAGGAGCCGCCGGCGCCGGCTGCGGAGCGAGTGCCGGAGCCGGCGCCGCCTGAACCGGTCCCGCGACCGGCACGACCTGGCTCGCAGGCGCCGGCGGCGGAGTCTTCGAAATCCGGATCCGCGTGCCCGCCCGGTAGATCTCGAGAGAATCGATCCCGCTATCGTCGACTGCCTCGATCAGTCCACGGACGAAATCCAAGTCCATCAGCACGCGCCCGGTCGACGTCGCTTCCACGTCGCCCGGGCCGTTCTTATTCGACTCCGCCGCCGAGGCCTTGCTCCGACGACGGCTCGTCCGCTTCCCACCCGTTGTCGCCATTTCACACCCTCCCTCGATTCCCGAACGTCAGCCACGCTCGCGCAGCCACGTCACCAGGCCGCGCAGCGCCAGTAGATAGCTCTCGGCCCCGAAGCCGTTGACCACACCGATCGCACGATGTGCAAGCACGGACCGGTGCCGGAACGACTCCCGCGCATGGACGTTCGAGAGATGCACTTCCACGAACGGACGCTCCACTCCCACCAGAGCATCCAGCAACGCGATGCTCGTGTGGGTGTACGCCCCCGCATTCACCAGAAAACCATCGACCCGGTCGGCCATGGCGTGTACCAGGCCGATCAGCTCGCCCTCACCATTCGACTGGTGGCACTCGACCGAAGCTCCCAGCTCCGATGCCAGCGCCTTCAGACGATCGTCGATCTGTTCCAGCGTCGCGCGCCCGTAAATTCCCGGCTCACGCCGCCCGAGCAGATTCAGGTTCGGACCGTGGAGGACGCCGATCGTCACTGCTTGAGATTCTGCAGCCACGTCCGGAACATCTCCAGGTCCTCGTCGGTGTCGGCCGACGTGCCCGACTCCCGCCCTGCCGCTTCGTCCGACTCCGCTGATCCGCCAGATCCCGTCGCGGTCCGAGTCTCCTGCTCGGCGTCCTGCGACGCTGCGTCCGGAGTCTCGGCTGCGCCGCCGAAGAGCCGGTCGTATTCGTCCTCTTCGCCGGCCTCCTCGTCCACGACCGCGCTCTCGTCCAGCAGGAGCACGCTCACATCGTCTTCCGCCGCCGTGGACTCGACCGCCGCCGGCTCGGAATCGACGACTCCCGCCCTCGACTCCTGCACCGCCGAGCTCGGGCCACTCCCCGGGAACACCAGAAGCGCGCGCAGATATTCGCCGATCGTCGGCTCTTCGGCCAGCCCCTGGTCGGGAGACGTTGAGGAATCGACCGCCTCGACCTGTGTCGCTTCTACGTCCACGCCGTCATGCCCAGGCTCCACAGCGGCCCGCTCGACCTCCGCGAGCTTCGCCGCGAGGCGCTCGTCGCCGGGGCGACGCGTCAGGAGATCGCGGTAGACCTCCGCCGCGCGATCGTACAGCCCCTGGCGTGCGTAGAGGTCCCCCATCGTCTCCGTGACGACCGGACCATCGAAGTCCGCATCGCCCACCGCCGGCTCTCCCGGAGTGGCCGCCTCGAGGGGCTCGTCGGCCCCGACCACGATCTCGTCCTCGCCGAGCGCGACGAACTCCTCGGCCGACTGCGAATCTCCCTCGGGCTCGATGTCCGTCTCCCCGAGTTCGATCTCCGTCGCATCGAGAGCGATCTCTGCCGCGTCGAACCGGGTCGCCTCCGACTCGTCTGACCCGTCTGCTTCGGACTCGATCTCTGTCGGCGTCAGTTCGATCGCCTCGGCATCGGACTCGGCGGCTCCCGCCTCGAGTCCGACCTCCTCAACTCCGAGATCGATGTCGGATTCGTCCAGCTCGAGATCCGTGTCGCTCAACTCGAGACCGGTGTCGCTGAGCTCGGGGTCGGTGTCGCCGAGCTCGATGTCGGCGCCGCTCAGCTCGATCCCTGCAGCGTCCAGCTGGATTTCGGACTCCCCCGGCTCGAGCGTCTCGAGCACGGGCTCGATCTCTTCACCAGAGAGCTCGATCTCCCTCTCATCGAGATCCAGCACGCCCTCCGAACGCTCGACCGCACCCGGATCCAGTGCCGCGACGCCAGAGACATCGTCCGAGGTCTCAATTTCCTCGGGCGGACCGGTGAGGATCACCTCCTCCTCACCTGCCTCGGCCTCGATGGTGGGGGCGTCACCGGCCGCACTGGTCTCAAGGATGAGGCCCTC
>CALKIP010000267.1 GCA_937995995.1 uncultured bacterium | reverse complement strand
TCGGCGGGCGCGCGCATGACGTGGATGTCCGTCGTGGTCATGGAGTCGGCTCCTGTGGGAGGAGGGGGAAGAAGAGGCCGAACAGCACGCCGGGTGCGACGAGTGAGCGGGCAGGCGTGATGTCGGCGGTCGCAGCGATGAGTGCTGCGGTCGTGGCGGGTGCCTTGCCGAGGCGGCGGATGGCAAGATCTGCCAGTGCCGGACGCGCGGTGACGAACTCGATCGCGCGCTGCAGTGCGTGCGCTTCACGCATGCGCCATCTGAGGCACCGCCCGTAGCGTCGCAATCGGTTCGCTGCGGCATCTCCGGCACGGAGCAGCGCGTCGGCCTCTTCGGCCAGGAACTCGGCCCCAGTCAGGGCGTGGTGAATGCCCTGGCCGGTCAGTGGGTCGAAGTAGCCTGCGGCGTCGCCGACGAGTGCGGCGCCGTGGGCCACGACGTCGCGTGTCGGTTGGTCGAACGAGCCGGAGGCCAGGAATCTTGGCTCTCCGTTCTCGGTCGGCTCGGCGAAGGTGGCGTCGTCGAGGCGCCCGGCCAGGCGAGGAAAGCGGCCGAGCATGGTCCAGTAGAACGCTTCGGGGTCTCGGGCGATGGCGCGGGCATGGTCCTCGGCACGCACGACGAGGGTGAGGTTGCAGATCCGCTCGTCGGGGTCATCGGGTGCGGAGACCGGGGCGAGCCCCGCACAGGCACGGGGCGCGAGGTGCATCTCGCCGAAAGCATCGACATCCCGCACGCGTTTGAGGTGCGCCGTGAGCGATACCTTTCGCAGGCGCGAGGGGCGGCCCAGGAGGCCGAGCCGC
The DNA here is from genome assembly GCA_937995995.1 of uncultured bacterium. GTDB lineage: Bacteria > Gemmatimonadota > Gemmatimonadetes > Longimicrobiales > RSA9 > CALBZE01. The sequence goes on along the minus strand of CALKIP010000267.1, from coordinate 29,862 downwards.
CTGGCGACGATGGAGCGGAGTCCGTCGGCGCCGACGACGAACCGGGCGCGCAGCTCGAGCGGTGCACCGTGTGCGTCGCGTCCCCGAACGCCGGTTACACGACCATCGCCGTTGCGCAGCAGATCGGTCACGTGCACGCCGGTCCGCACCTCGGCACCGGCGCGCCTCGCGCCTTCGAGGATCGCGAAGTCGAGGCGGTCGCGTCGGAGTGAGAGTGCGCTCCCGGTGCGGGCATCGCCGCTGCAGGCGGCGAAGGTACTGGAGCAGGCGTGACCGGCGGGGGAGATGATGCGCCAGCCCACGAGCCGGGCCGGGCGTTCGGCCTCGACGGTGGGTAGCACGCCGAGCCGGTCGAGCACGAGGGTGGCCTGTGCGCTCAGGCAGTCGCCACAGGGTTTGGCCCGGGGAAACCGACGCCGGTCGAGGAGTACCACGTGGTGGCCCGCGCCCGCGAGGAGCAGTGCGGTCGTGGAGCCGGCGGGGCCGGCGCCGACGATGATGGCGTCCACCTGAGAGGCGTGCGGCATGTGCCCTCGTGCTGGGGCGACCGCCATCAGCCGCCGGATGAGTGATTGCATCCCAGGGATGCATCCGGCAGAATCGGAATTATGAGGCGAAAGTTCCGGAGTGTAAAGCCCGGGGAAGGGTGAGGCGACGTGAAGGTATTCTACTGCGATGAGTTCGTGCTGCCGTTGCCGGAGGGGCACCGCTTCCCCATGCGGAAGTACTCGCTCCTGAGGGAGAGGGTGGCCACGGAGCTCGGTTCGGCCGTCGAGCTGCGGGTGCCCGAGGCGGCGACGGACGAGGAACTGCTTCGTGTCCACGACCCGGGGTACGTGCGCCGCGTCGTGGCCGGTGAGCTGGACCCACGGGAGGTCCGCCGCATCGGTTTTCCGTGGTCGCCGGAGCTGGTCGAGCGCTCGCGGCGCTCGGTCGGCGGCACGTTGGGCGCCTTCGCGGCGGCCCTCGAGGACGGCACCGCCGCGAACCTGGCGGGCGGGACGCACCACGCCTTCACGGACCGAGGCGAGGGCTTCTGTGTGTTCAACGACGTCGCGGTCGCGACACGCGCGTTTCAGGCGGAGGGTCGGCTCCGCAGAGTCGCGGTCCTCGATCTCGACGTGCACCAGGGGAACGGGACGGCGGCGATCTTCGAGGGCGACGACTCGGTCTTCACCCTCTCCGTCCACGGTGAGCGGAACTATCCGTTCCAGAAGGAGAGGAGCGATCTGGACCTGGCGCTCCCCGATGGTGCAGGCGACGACGTGTTCCTGGAGGCGGTCGATGCCGGCGTGAGCGAGGCGCTGGACCGCTCACGGCCGGAGCTTGCGGTCTACCTGGCGGGAGCGGATGCCTTCGTCGGCGACCGTCTGGGTCGGCTGAGCGTGAGCAAGGCGGCGCTCGCCGAGCGCGACCGCATCCTCTACGACCACTGCGCCCGTGCGGGAGTGCCGGTCGCCATCGTGATGGGCGGTGGGTACGCGGCAGAGGTCGAGGACACGGTCGACATACACTTCCACTCGGTGGCCGAGGCGGCACGACGAGTGGGTGCATGTCCCGCCTCCGCTGTTGGCGCAAGGCCGTGAACGCCCCTACCGCGCCGCAAGGACCAACCGAAAGATCGGGTGCCGGTAGACGCGCGCCTCGCCCAGCCCCGCCTGCCGCGCGAGCCCGAGGAGTTCCTCGGGCGTGAAGGCACGCAGTACGGAGATCGGGCCGTCGTGGCGGGTCAGGCGGTTTCGCCGCCAGACGGTGGCGGCCAGGATCCGCGCGCCGAGATAGGCAGGCCAGTTGCGCTCGAGCTCGCCGACCAGGATGCCGCAGCGCGCGACGCGTCCCAGCTCGCGCAGCGCCGTGACCGCGTCAGCGCCTTCGAGGTGGTGGAGCGTGAGCGAGAGGAGCGCCACGTCGAAGGCGCCATCTGCGTAGGGCAGCGCCAGGACGTCGGCGCGCTCGAAGGTGATTTCCGGGTAGCCCTTCGATCGGCGCCTCGCGATCTCCAGTATCTGCGGGTGCAGGTCGGTGGCGGTGATGCGAAGCTCGCGGTCGTGATGCCGTGCCCAACGGACGATGGCGCGGGGCAGGTCGCCGGAGCCGGTGCCGGCATCGAGAAGGCGGGCGGGGCGGCGGACGGGGAGGAGTTCGGGGAGGTGGCGCAGCAATGCGCGGGTGCCGCCGAGCCAGCGGTTGACGGCGGCGACGTCGTCGAGGCTCTCCTCGAGGACTGCCACGTCGTGTGACGCCTCGTCCAGGTACTCGTGTGCGTGCTCCAGCCGCGCAAGGCGGGTCACGCTCCGCCCTCGTTCCGTTTCGTCTGCCCGGTCGGCTCGATGTGGACCACGACCTCGCGGGCGCCGACCTCGCGGGCCACCCTACGCTCGACTTCGTCGGCGATGTCGTGGGCCGATTCGACGCTCATCGCGCCGCTCACGGCGATGCTGAGCTCGACGAAGACCTCGCCCTCCCGGCCGCGCGAGCGCACATCGTAGCACTCGGCCACACCTTCCGTATCGATCGCGATGCGTCGGATCGTCCGCTCCTCGACGGCGCGCTCGTCGACCAGGACCGGGATCGTGGTCTCGAGGATGTGCCAGCCGGCGCGCGCGATCATGAACGCCACGACCAGCGTCACGAGCGGGTCCGCCCAGGGGTAGCCGAGGGCGACGACGCCGAGGCCGACGATGACCGCGAGCGAGGCCCACATGTCCGAGCGCGTGTGCGCCGCATCGGCGATGAGTAGCTCGCTCCGGTATTCCAATCCCTTGCGGTGCTCGTAGCGGGAGACGAAAAAACTGATCACCGCGGACAGGGCCATGACGACGAAGACGGCGGGGGTCGCCGCGGGGTTCGAGTCGCCCGAAATCAGGCGGCCGATAGCCTGGCTGGTGAGCTCGAAGACGGTGATCGAGAGGAAGGCGACGACGGCGAGTGCGCCCAGCGTCTCGAACTTGGCGTGGCCGTAGGGGTGCAGCTCGTCCGGCGCCTTTGCGGCGACGCGGGCCAGCACGAGTCCGAGCACGTTGTTCAGCGCGTCGACCGAGGAGTGCGCGGCCTCGGCCACCACACTGAGCGTGTTGGTGAGCAGCCCGGCGATGGCCTTGGCCAGAACGACGGCCACGTTGAAGGCCAGGACCCAGGCGAGGACGCGGCGGATTTCGGAGTGGCGGGACTCGAGAACGTTGTAGTCCGGCGCCGTGGCCATCACCCTCGTCTCCGTGCCTCGGCCACGCGAGTGGCGATCGCCTCGACGCCGGGGCGCAGGGCATCGGCATCGAGAGAGTGGACGTGGCCGTCGCGGAAGAGCACACGGCCCTGCACGGCCGTCAGCACCACGTCGGGCGCCCGTGCGGCGTGGAAGAGCGTGGACGTCGCGTCGTGGCACGGGACGGTGTGTGCACCGGCCAGGGAGACCGCGCAGAAGTCCGCATCCTTGCCCGGCTCGAGCGAGCCGACGCGGTCGTCCAGCCCGAGGACCCGTGCGCCGTCGATCGTGGCCAGGCGCAGCAGCTCGTCGGCGGTGAGCAGGCTGCCGGACTGCAGGCGGGCACGCTGGAAAAGCTGCGCCAGGCGCGCTTCTTCGAAGAGGTCGAGGCGGTTGTTGCTGGCCACGGAATCGGTGCCGAAGCCGACGTCGATACCGTCCTCGAGCAGTTCCTGGAGAGGCGCGATGCCGTGGCCGAGCCGCGCGTTGGCGGCGGGGCAGTGGGCCACGGCCGCGCCGGAGTCGGCAATACGGCGCCGATCGTCGCCATCGATGCGGACGCAGTGGATGAGGAGCGGCCGGGTACGCAGCACGCCGAGCCGGTCGAGGAGCTCGATCGTCGAGCGGCCCCGGGGCGGTGTCGCGATGCCGCGGGTGCGCAGCCCCTCGGCGAACGGCCCCTCCCCGGCTCGCACGAGGAGTTCTTCCGCCTCGGCCTCTGCCGTGTGCACGGCAACCGGCAGCCCCTCGGCGAGTGCGTACTCGGCGGTCGCGCGGAAGAGCTCGTCGGAGACGGTGTACGGCGCGTGTGGCGAGACGCCGACGCGGACGCGGTCGCTCTCCCGCTCGCGCATATCCTCGACGTTTCGCCGGAGCTCTTCCAGTGCGGCTTCGGCCTGCTCGGGCGCCGGGCCGAAGACCTCGCGGTAGACGATGCCGCGCATCCCGGCCTCGTTCAGTGCATCGAGTGCCGCGCCGGAGTCTTCCGTCGCACCGAAGGTCGTGATCCCCGCGGCCAACGCCTCGACGCACGTCCAGCGCGCGGCGATCGCGTAGTCCTCCGGCTCGAGCGCCGCGTTGCGCTTGGTCTGGTTCAGCGCCGGGATCCAGCGATGAAAGGGCAGGTCGTCGAGCAGGCCGCGGATGATCGAGAGCTCGGGGTGGCCGTGCACGTTGATCAGCCCGGGCAGCAGCGCGGCCTCGCCTAGGTCCACGGTGCGCGCGTCGATGGGCGTGGGCACGCTCGCATCCGGGCCCACGGAGGCGATACGGCCATCGGCGTCCACGAGGAGCGCGCCGTCGTGGATCGGCGGCGCGGTCACCGGAAAGATCCAGCGGGCAGTGTAGCGGGTCGGGCGATTCATCATGGCGGACAAGATGTCGTCGATCCGCTATCGGGGAAAGTGGAACGCTTCGGCGGTGGGTTGGAGCTGGCGGTCGTCCCTGCGGCGGTCGTCGCCGCGCCGTGAGCCGATGCCGAGGATCTCGCCGATCGAGAGGACCAGCCGTGCATCGCGCCAGGACGCGCCGTGGGTGAGCGGCCAGGCCAGGTCGATGCGGTACGTCGTGCGACCGCCACTCGGGAACGAGCCGCGCAGCCCGAGTCCCGCGGCGGCGCGCCAGCCGGAGTCGACGCCGAAGGGAACATCGCCGGGCCAGACCCTGCCCACGTCGAGGAAGAGGGTGCCGCCCAGGTCGAGCACATCGCGGAACGGCCAGCCGAAGTAGACGCGGTCCTCGAGGGAGAGGAGCGCCCGCTGCCCACCCGGGAAGTGGAGGCGGTCGTAGCCGCGCAGGCCCAGATCGCCGCCGAGGGTGAGCTGGAACGGTGTGCGTGTCTCCCAGCCACCGGTCCCCGCCACTCGCAGCACGAAGGTGTGACGCGCCGCCGATCCAGGGCGCCAGTAGATCAGGGCTTCCGCATCGGCAAAGATGTCCTTCCACGCCTGGGCCGAGTGCTGCGCGCCGAAGTCGCGGCGGCCGTCGACGTTGAGGCGGCTCGTGACCAGGAAGCTGCCGAGTTCGACGCCGCCGTAGAGGGAGACGCCGGTGAAGAGGTCGCCCTCGTCGTCGCTGCTGCCGGGGAGCGAGCCGCCGATGGCGAGCTCGACCTCGGTGCCGAGCCGGACGTCTTGCTGGCCGCGCATGCTGTCCAGGCCGCGGCGCTTGATCCACTCGATGTTGCGACGGCCCACGAGGAAGAGCAGGCGCAGCGACTCGAGCTCCGTCCTCTGGCGCCGGATCGCCGCCGCCGTCGCTTCATCGACGGCCGCGAACCCATCCGTGCCCTCCCATTCGATCGCGGACTCGCCGCCCGGGTACGCCAGCCCGGTGTAGCTGATCGCCGCGCCGTAGGTGGTCAAGGCGCCGACGCGGCCCGAGCGGCCGATGAGGGCGAACTCGACCTCCTTCTCCGCCACTGGCAGGAGAAGCTGGTTCGCATTCGCCCGGGCCGGGGCGTAGCCGAAGAATCGGTCCTCGCGCCTCAGCGACTGGCGCGCGGCCCAGCGCCCCACCTCGCCCACGAACGGGTAGGCGACCGACTGGCGCACGAAGCTCCCGGCACGGGAGCGGCCTGCGGCGAGCCTCATGTCCCAGCGTGTGCGAAAGAGCTGGGGCGTCTCGTAGCCGATCCCGTACTCCCGGTTCTCATCGTCTTCGAGATAGAAGAACTCGAGCATCCGCCCGGTGCCGAGCAGATTGAGCTCGCGCAGCCGCAGCCCGCTGAAATCGAGTCCGTCGTTCAGCCCGATGCGCAGGTCGACCTGGGTGCTCCACTCGTCCTGCGTGTCCACCACGACGTGGTGCGTGCCGTCCGGCTGGGGGATGGCGAAGACATCGACGCGCGAGAGGAAGGGGTAGGCACGGAGCAAGCGCTCCGACTCCTCGAGCAGCATCGGGTCGAGACAGTCGCCCTTTCGCACGAGAAGCTCGCGCTCGATCACCTCCGCCCGTGTCCGCACGTGCAGCGCGTTCGCCAGTCGGTACGCCCAGTCGAAGCGCCGCTCGCGCTCCGGGTCCGTCATGTCGAAGATCGAGTGGTTGTCGATGAAGATGACGGAGACGACGCCGATTTCGCACGCCGGCGCCGTGGTCGAGGCGTCGTCGCGCGGCGCCGTCTGCTGCGCCCACGCGAAGGGGGTGACGCCGGCCAGGAGGAGAAGCGCGAGCAGGGTGTGCCACATGGCCGGGGCGTACACCGGCCCAGGCGGCGGGGATCCAGCCCCACCGCACCGGCGCGACTTGACACAACACGTGATCAGGGCGTAACCTAGCACTTTTTCAACAACAGAACGGCCACTCTGGCCGGTTGCAGGAAAAGAGCAGACCATGGCCAATCGTCGCCAGGAGGCCCTCGAATACCACTCCGAGGGCCGCCCGGGCAAGATCGCGATCACGCCGACGAAGCCGGTGGGCACGCAGCGCGACCTGTCGCTGGCCTACTCGCCGGGCGTCGCCGAGCCGTGTCGCGCGATTGCGGACGATCCTGAAAACGTCTTCCGCTACACGGCCCGGGGCAACCTCGTCGCGGTCGTCTCCAACGGGACGGCCGTCCTCGGCCTCGGCAACCTCGGTCCCCTCGGCGCGAAGCCGGTGATGGAAGGCAAGGGCGTCCTCTTCAAGCGCTTCGCCGACATCGACGTCTTCGATCTCGAGGTCGACACCGAGGATCCAGACGAGATCATCCGCTTCTGTGAGCTTCTCCAGCCGACGGTCGGCGGGATCAACCTCGAGGACATCCGGGCACCGGAATGCTTCGCCATCGAGGAGGCGCTCCGTGAGCGGCTCGAGATCCCGGTCTTCCACGACGACCAGCACGGGACCGCGATCATCAGCGGTGCCGCGCTGCTCAACGCGCTGGAGCTGACCGAGAGGCGCATCGAAGAGGTCCGCGTCGTCTTCATCGGCGCCGGCGCCGCGGCGATCGCGACCGCCGAACATTACGTCCGCCTCGGTGTGCGGCGCGAGAACATCCTGATGTGCGACAGCCACGGGGTCATCACCCCGCAGCGCGCCGTCGACATGGATCGCTACAAGGCACGCTACGCGCGGGAAACCGAGCGGCGTACGCTCGCCGAGGCGCTGGAGGGCGCGGACGTCCTCGTCGGCCTCTCCGTCGGCGGCATCGTCTCGAAGGAGATGGTCGCCTCCATGGCGGACCGGCCGATCATCTTCGCCCTCGCGAACCCGGACCCGGAGATCACGCCCGAGGAAGTCCTCGAGGTCCGTGACGACGCCATCCTGGCGACCGGCCGGACGGACTATCCGAACCAGGTCAACAACGTCCTCGGCTTCCCGTTCATCTTCCGTGGCGCCCTCGATGTCCGCGCCCGGGCGATCAACGAGGAGATGAAGATGGCCGCGACGCGCGCCCTGGCCGAGCTGGCCAAGCAGGACGTGCCGGAGGCGGTCGCTGCGGCCTACGGTCAGGTGACCTTCAGGTTCGGCCCCGACTATCTGATTCCGAAGCCGTTCGACCCGCGCGTCCTCCTCTGGGTCGCCCCCGCGGTGGCGCAGGCGGCGATGGAGACGGGTGTCGCGCGTGTCCAGCTCGATCTCGACCAGTACCGGCTCCAGCTCGAGGCGCGGCTCGGCCGGACGCGCGAGGTCATGCGCGACATCATGCTCAAGGCGCGCCGCGATCCGAAGCGGATCGTCTTCCCCGAGGGCGAGCATGAGCGTATCGTCCGGGCCGCGGCGCGGATCGTCGAAGAGGGGATCGCACGGCCGATCCTGCTCGGCCGTAAGGAGCGGATCATGGCCAAGGCGGCCGAGGTCGGCGCGGACCTCGCCGGGATCGACCTGGTCGATCCGCGCAGCGACGAAGTCAGGCAGCAGCGCTACGCGGACGAGCTCTACCGCCTGCGGCAGCGCAAGGGCCTTTCCCGGGCGGAGGCGCTGGAGCGGGTGCGGCAGCCGATCTACTACGCCTGCATGATGGTCTCCGAGGGAGATGCCGAGGGCCTGATCGCGGGCGAGGACGCGTCGTACCCGGAGACGATCCGCCCGGCACTCGAGGTGATCGGCACCGCGCCCGATGTCGAGCACGTGGCCGGCCTCTACATGATGATCTTCCAGCACGACCTGATGTTCTTCGCCGACACGACGGTGAACATCGATCCGGACGAGGAGACGCTCTCGGAGATCGCGCTGCTGTCGTCGGGCTTCGTCGAGCGACTGGGCATCGAGCCGTACATGGCGCTCCTCTCTTTTTCCAACTTCGGCTCTGCGCGTCATCCGCAGTCGGAGAAGGTGCGCCGGGCGGTCGAACGCGTGAAGCAGTTGCGGCCGGAGTTGAAAGTCGACGGGGAAATGCAGGCGGACACGGCCGTAGTGCCCGAGATCCTGAACCGGGTCTACCCCTTCAGCAGGCTGCAGGACCGTGCGAACGTACTCATTTTCCCCGATCTCAACGCCGCCAATATCGCCTACAAGCTGCTGAACCGCATCGGCGGTGCGGAGGCGATCGGCCCGATCCTTCTGGGGATGGATCGACCGGTTCACGTGCTGCAAAGAGGCGCGACGGCGGCAGACATTGTGAACCTGACTGCCATTGCGGTGGTGGACGCGCAACAGCGTCCGCGGCAGGCTACAACCTGAACGAGGCAACGAGTGACTACGATGACACTGACCGGGGACTTGACCCGTCACGGTCTGAAGGCTCGCGGACCGGTCCACTGGAATCTTCCGCCCGCAGCCCTGGTCGAGCAGGCGATCCGGCGCGGTGAGGGCTCGCTCTCGAAGCACGGCGCCTTCGTGGCGCGTACCACGCCGTTCACCGGCCGCTCGCCGAAGGACAAGTTCACGGTCCGTGAGCCGTCGAGCGAGGAGAAGATCGCGTGGGGCGGCGTGAACGTGCCGATGACGCAGGAGCACTACGCGAAGCTGCTCGACCACGTGCGTGAATACCTGCAGGACCAGGAGCTCTACGTCTCCGACGTCTACGCGGGCGCCGATCCGGAGTACCGGCTCAACGTCCGCGTGATCAGCACCGGTGCGTGGCACTCGCTCTTCGTTCACAACATGTTCATCACGCCGACGGATGAGGAGCGCAAGGACTTCGAGCCGGGCTTCACGGTGCTGCATGCGCCGGAGCTCCAGGCCGACCCCGAGGTCCACGGCACGAACTCCGGTGCCTTCGTCGTCATCAACTTCGGCGAGCGGACGGTCCTCATCGGCGGCACGCGCTACGCCGGCGAGATCAAGAAGTCGATCTTCTCGGTCATGAACTACCTGCTCCCGCTTCAGGGCGTGCTGTCGATGCACTGCTCCGCGAACGTGGGGAGCGAGGGGGATGTGGCGCTCTTCTTCGGCCTCTCGGGCACCGGCAAGACGACGCTGTCGACGGATCCGTCGCGGCACCTGATCGGCGACGACGAGCACGGCTGGTCCGAGTCGGGCGTCTTCAACTTCGAGGGCGGCAACTACGCCAAGGTGATCCGCCTCTCGGCCGAGGGTGAGCCGCTGATCTACGGCGCGAGCCGCCGCTTCGGCGCGATCCTCGAGAACGTGGTCATGGATCCCGACACCCGTGAGGTCGATTGGGATGCCGACGACCTGACGGAGAACACCCGCTCGTCCTACCCGCTGGAGTTCATCGAGGGCGCGGTGCCGAGCGGGCAGGGCGGACACCCGAACCACGTGATGTTCCTGACCGCCGACGCGTTCGGCGTGCTCCCGCCGATCGCGAAGCTGACCCGCGAGCAGGCGATGTACCACTTCCTCTCCGGCTACACCGCCAAGGTCGCCGGGACGGAGCGCGGCGTCACCGAGCCGAAGGCCACCTTCAGCGCCTGTTTCGGCGCGCCGTTCCTGCCGCTCCCGCCGTCGACCTACGCGCGCATGCTCGGCGAGAAGGTGGAGGAGCACAACGTCCAGTGCTGGCTGGTCAACACCGGCTGGACCGGCGGCGCCTACGGCGTGGGCTCGCGCATGAAGCTGGCCTACACCCGCGCCATGGTGGATGCGGCGATCAGCGGCAAGCTCGACGACGTGCCGACCCGACAGGACCCGATCTTCGGGCTCCACGTGCCGGAGAGCATCCCCGGCGTGCCGGACGAGGTGCTCATGCCGCGGCAGACCTGGGCCGATCCCGCCGCCTACGACGAGCAGGCGAAGGAGCTGGCCGCTATGTTCCGCGAGAACTTCGAGAAGTTCGCCGCGAACGTCTCGGAAGCGGTGCGGGCGGCCGGGCCGAAGGTGGACTGAGGCCTCGCAGGGCGAGGGCTCGATCGAGCGCGTGGGTTTGTCGACCCACGCGCTCGCGCCCGCCCAAACCCTTCCCATCCACTCGCCGTACCGTTCCCCATACCACCAACCTTCAGGGCCCAATGACCGACACCCGAGCCATCACGGTCCGCGACCCGCTCTGGGACACGATCCGGCTCGATGGGACCGCGGTGCGCATCATCGACTCGCCCGCGTTCCAGCGACTGCGCTACATCCGGCAGCTCGGCCTTGCGTACCTCATCTACCCGGGTGCGACGCACACGCGATTCGATCACGCACTCGGCGTCTATCATCTTGCGCAGAGGGCGCTCGCGGTGCTCGACGAACAGGGCGGGCTGGCGCGGATCGACCCGGTCGAGCGGCGGCTGGTCCCACTCGCGGCGCTGCTGCACGACATCGGGCACTATCCCTATTCCCACGCGATCGAGGAGCTGGAAGAGGGGCGCATCCCCGGGCACCACGAGACGCTGGTCGGGCGGTTCTTCCGCGACCCCGAGGTGCGCGGCGCGCTGGAATCGGTCGCACCGGACGGGCCGGAGCGGATCGAGGCGATGATCCGCGGGCAGTCGTCGAGCCCGCTCCAGGGGCTGGTCAGCGGAAGTCTCGACCTCGACAAGATCGAGTACCTCAAGCGCGACGCCCGCTTCTGCGGCGTGCCGTACGGCGAGGTCGACGTCGACCGGCTGCTCCACGCCCTGGTCGTGCTCGAGGATCCCGAGACCGGGCGGCTCGAGCTGGGCGTTCGCGAAAAGGGTGTTGCGGCGCTGGAATCGCTTCTTTTCGCGAAGTACCAGATGTTTCGCAACGTCTACTGGCATCACGCCGTGCGGGCCGCGACCGTCATGTACAAGCGGATCGTGGCCGAGGCGCTGGACGCCGGCTTGGTCGAGCCCGATGATCTGGTCGGCCGCACCGATGAAGCGCTGCTCTTCCTGCTGGAGGCGAAGGCCCAGGTGGAGGCCGGTCGGGACATGAAGGCGGAGGGGGGCGGGGCAGGTGGCGCCGCACGGGTCGGCCGCTGGGTGACCATGCTGCGGGCACGACGGCTGCCGAAGCGCGCGGCGGAGGTTGTGGCGGCCGACCTGGATGGAGACGAGGTCGGCGGCTGGCTCACGACCGACACGCCGCTCAAGCGGCGAGTCGAGGAGCGTCTCGCCGAGGAGCTGGAGCTGCCCCCGGGCGACGTCTTCCTGGACTATCCGGAGAAGCCGGCGATGTTCGGTCTCGATCTGCTGGTGCAGCGGCACACCGGCGAGGTGATCCGCCTGGGGCCCGGTGGGCGGGCAGGGCTGATCGGGTTGCCGCGGATCGCCGATGCGCTCTACCAGACCGCACGGGTGCTGCGGCTCTTCACGCTGGGTGAGCGCCGCGAAGTGGCGCCCGAGGCAGTCGCGGAACTGGCCTTGTCGAGTGCGGACGAGATGCAGCGTCGCCTGGAGGAGGCTACGCCGTTGCTCGGATCAGGATCGCGGTGATGTTGTCATGGCCACCGCGGATGCGGGCGGCCTCGACGATCTGAGCCGCGAGGGTCTCGAGCGGCAGCGACTGGCCGACGATCGCGTGGAGATCGTCATCCTCGATCAGGCTGGTCACGCCATCGGTGCAGAGCAGGAGCAGGTCGCCGGCGACGACGTCGCCCTCCACGAGGTCGATCTCGGGCTCCTCACCCGGAGTGCCGAGTGCGCGAGTCAGGATGTTGGCGTAAGGGTGCGCGCGGGCCTCGGTGGGAGAGAGGCGGCCGGTCTCGACCTCGCGTTGGACCCAGGTGTGATCCGTGGTCAGCTGCTCCAGCGTGCCCCCGCGGAGCCGGTAGGCACGTGAGTCGCCTACGTGTGCGATCTGGAAGCGCGCCTCGTTCGGGTGCAGCGTGAGCGCGGTGATCGTCGTGCCCATCCCTGCCTTCTCGGGCTCCTCGGCGGCGCGCGCGAGAATGGCGTGGTGCGCGTGTCGCACGGCCTGTCGGAGCGCCGGACCGATCGGTACACCCTCCATTAGGGCGTCGGCGCCCTCCCGTTCGACGACATCGGCGGCGATCGCGCTCGCTACTTCTCCCGCCGCGTGTCCGCCCATCCCGTCGGCGACGAGGAAGAGACCGACATCCTCACGGACCCGGTACACATCCTCGTTCGTGGAGCGGCGCAGGCCGCGGTCCGTGATCCCCGTCGCGTGCCAGTTCATCGGGGAAGGCTAGGTCCGTGGACGCGGCCCGGCAAGACCCGGCACGCGGATTGCCCGCGATCGGAGACTGCCATGAAACGATCGCTGCGCATCTTCGTCTCGCTCCCGTGGATCGTGCTCGCGGGGTGTCAGCCGGCGCCGGAAGAGGATCGGATGTCGGAGCCGCCTCCTCCGCCGGCAGCGTTGATCGCGCCAGTGCGTGAATCGATGTCGATCGAGGAGAAGCTGGCGCGGCTCCAGGGCGAGCTCGATGCGGCGCTCGCCAGGGACAGGCTCGATGTACAGGCGTACGCGCACGTCTATCGCGCGGAAGCGATCACCGATCGGCTCCTCGAGTCCGAGCCTGCAGTGGCGTGGCTTTCCATCGCCTACGGAGTCGAGAGCTGGCTGCGCCAGCTCCAGGCCCTCGCGGACCGTGTGGTCGCCCAGATCCGGCGCGACGAGCCGGAGGCGAACATCCGCCGGGACATCGAACGCCTGCGCGAATCGGTGGCCACGCTTCGCAACCACATCGCGGAATCCGACGGTCGCCGACCGCCGCCCTCACTCGACTCGCTCCTCGCGTCGTTCACCATCGACTCCATGCCGACGGGGATCGACCGGGAATCGATCGGTCAGCCCTGAGCGGGTCGCCTCAGGTGTCGCCTGCGGGGCGGTCGAGCTGCGGCCGGGACTCCTCGCGGGGGTGGCCGTGCCCCTGGTTGTCCGATGTCCCGCGCTCGTCGAAGTCGCGGTCCGTCCCCGCCGTCCGAGCCCGCCGCTCCCGTGGCCCCTGTGTGCGCTCCGTGACGCGCTTCTTGATGCCGTAGTCGTCCTGAACGTCTCGTTTCAAGTCGTCGGTCATGGATCCACCTGGTATGGTTGCAGCGTCGAATCAGAATGCCGCGCGACGGTGTCCGAAAGCCGCGGCCGCCCGAACGGGCCGGGGTGCAAGACACATACCCCGTATCACCGTCCGGCGCTGCCAGGAAAAGCAGGCTCACGTGTGCGCGCCCGACCGTCCCCGGGTACCGGGCGGACGCCTCGAAGCGGCTCCAGGCCCGTACCGGCAACCATGGATCCGACGAAAATCACGCCACGTTGGCACCCGCTCTTGCGGAAACGGCGTGAGGACGTCATAATGGCCGGCTCTCGTTGCCGAGGGTGAGTCAACCGTCGCTCCCTGCCCGCGTTCCGGGAACCCGGATGCGGCGCTCGGGGTTAGATGGCCACGGCGGCTTTGCACAAGGCGCCCGCCCGTCGACGCACTCGCAGCGACGGGCACTTTTGTCGGCAGAATCCTTGCATCGGTCCGTAGGCGCGCAGCGCGGTGCTGCCACTGCGGCTGTGTGAGACATAGAAATTGATTAGGGGTCTGATGGCCACCACGCCGGATACACGGGAGAGAAAGGGACGCAGGAAGCGTCGCCGCGCCACTGGTGAGCTGTCGCCGAGTCTCGTCGGCGGCACCGCCGAGGAGCGCACGGCACTCGATCAGTACCTTCGGGATGTGAGTAAGCACGAGTTGATCACGCCGGAGGAGGAGATCGAGCTGGGTCGTCGTGCACAGGCAGGTGACGAGGAGGCGGTCCAGAAGCTGGTGCGTGCGAACCTTCGCTTCGTCATCAGCGTGGCGAAGAAGTACCAGAACCGCGGCGTCTCGTTGATCGATCTGATCCAGGACGGGAATGTCGGGCTGGTTACGGCGGCCCGGAAGTTCGATCCGGACCAGGGCGTGAAGTTCATTTCGTACGCCGTGTGGTGGATCCGTCAAGCGATCCTGTCGTCGCTGGCCAACCAGGGCCGTGCGGTGCGCGTGCCGCTGAATCGCGCGAGTGACCTGGCGCGCATCTTCCGCGAGCGGGAGCGGCTCAAGCAGGAGCTGGGTCGGGATCCCACTACGGAGGAGCTGGCCGAGGCGGCCAAGCTGACGCCCGAGACGCTGGAGTCGCTGCAGACGCTGAACGCGGCCGAGATCCGGCTGGACTCGCCGATCGGCGACAGCGACGACAGCCAGCTGGTCGAGCGCTTCATCGCCGAGGAGGCACTCGAGACGGAGGCCACGGTCGAGGAGCGGCTCATGGCCGAGCAGATCGAGCGTGCCCTCGACACCCTCACGCCGCGGGACGCACGCGTGCTGCGCCTCTACTTCGGACTCGAAGGCGGGCGCGAGCACACGCTCGAGGAGATCGGCAACATGCTGGGCGTGACGCGTGAGCGGGTGCGCCAGCTCCGGGACCGCGCGCTCAAGCGGCTCCGCGAGGGCGAGCTCGGCACCGCACTCGAGAGCTTCGCCGCCTAGGAGGCCTGCCGTCGTGCTGCACCGGGGGACGGTCCGTAGGGCGGCAGGCGGTATCTATGAGGTGGAGCTGGACGTGGGCGGCGTCGTCGACGCCGTGCTGCGCGGCCGGCTCAAGCGGGAGCAGAGGACCGGTGACCGCGTCGTCGTCGGCGACCGGGTCGGCGTCGAGCAGCACGCCGATGGCAGCGTGACGATCGAGACGGTGGACGAACGCCGCAGCGAACTCGCCCGTCGGGCCCCCGGACAAGGGGCTCGGCGGGCGAAGGTCATCGTGGCCAATGTGGATCAGGTCGTCGCCGTCTTCGCCGCCGCCCACCCCGAGCCCCGCCTGCGCATGCTGGACCGCTTCCTCGTCCTGGCGGAGGCGAACGATCTCCCGGCGCTCGTCGTCGTCAACAAGATCGACCTGGTCGGGCTCGATTCGGCCCGCGATCGCTTTGCCGACTACGAGGCGGCAGGTTACCCTGTGCTCTACACGAGCGCGGGCGAGGGGGTGGGGATCGCCGCACTGCGCGAGCGGCTCTGCGACCGGATCAGTGTACTGACCGGGCCGTCCGGCGTCGGCAAGTCGAGTCTGTTGAACGCCGTGGAGCCGGGACTGCAGCTTCGGACCGCCGAGGTGAGCGAGGCCGTGGGCAAGGGGCGCCACACCACTGTCTCGGCGGAGCTGATCGCGCTACGCTGTGGCGGGTACGTGGCGGACACGCCAGGGCTGCGCGAGCTCGGGTTGTGGGGGATCGAGCCCGAGCACCTGGACGCGTATTTCCCCGAGTTTCGGCCCTACCTCGGCGACTGTCGTTTCGGCCACGGCTGCTCCCACATCCACGAGCCGGGGTGTGCGATCCGCGAAGCCGTCGACGCCGGCGAGATCCCCGAGGCGCGCTACGAGAGCTACAGGGCGCTCCGCACCGAGGAAGGCTGAAGGCGGTCGCACGCACCGAATCCCCCTACAGACGTACACTTCCCCTGACCAATCACAACATCGTCGCCCGCCCGATGCTGGGGTACGAATCTCGGGTGTGACTTCTTCCCCCAGTGAATCGTTATAGAGGTGCTAGGCCCGGGGGCTGGCTCCGATCGGCTTGATCGGAACCCGCCCCCGAGCATGATTCGGCAGGTGGAGCTAACCTCAGTGGGAGGATTGGATGATCCGAAGCTTCAAGGCATGGACGGCCGTGGTGCTGGCCTTGACTCTCCCCCTCGGCGCGTGTGACGACGATTCCGGCACGAACGTGGACGCGGACACCGGCCGGGTGTCGCTCATGCTCACCGACGCCCCCGGCGATTTCGAGGAGGCGGTGGTCACCATCTCGAAAATCTATCTCCAGGGTGGCGGCGGCGAGGTCGTGATGATGGATGAGGCGGTGACGACCGACCTGCTGACGCTGGCGAACGATGTGGCCGAGCTGGCCAGCGACGTGCTGGTGCCGGCGGGGTCGTACGGCCAGCTTCGCCTGGTGATCGACGGCGCGTACGCCGTGGTGGACAACGGCGATGGCACGACTTCGGTCTACGCGACCGCGGACTACGAGCACGTCCCCGCGGAGCTCGAAGTCGATGGAGAGCTGCACTGCCCGAGCTGCTCGGCGAGTGGGCTGAAGGTCAACCTCCCCGGGGGCACGACGATCCGGGACGGTGAGGAAACGGTGCTCCTGATCGACTTCGACGTCGCCCAGAGTTTCGGTCGCGAGGCCGGAAACTCCGGCCGGTGGGTGATGAACCCGGTGATCCAGGCCACGGAGCTGCACGAGGCCAGCACCATCACCGTCTGGCTCAAGCTGGCCGACACGGTCGAGCTGCCGGTGATCGGCGACGTTCAGATCACGCTCGGCGACTTCACCGCCGCGCTGACCAACGAGGGGGGCAGCGAGGAGACGCTCGCCTTCACCGACAAGAACGAGGACGGCACCTACGAGGCCGAGTTCAGGTACCTGATCCCCGGCACGTATACGCTCGACTTCGGTGCGGTGACGGGGGTGGATTTCACGGTAGCCCCGGCTGGCCCGCTCGAGGTCGATGTCGAATCGGGAGGCACGTACCTGATCGATGTGACCGTGACCTCGGCGACGGGGTCCTGAGCCGGTACGGTCCGCACTCGACCGGCATTCAGCGACGGGCGCGCCCTCCGACTTGCGGGGGCGCGCCCGTCGTGCATCTTTGCCCCGATGAACCTCGCATTGAGCTGGAGCGGCGGGAAGGACGCCGCACTGGCGCT
Organism: uncultured bacterium; assembly: GCA_937995995.1. GTDB lineage: Bacteria > Gemmatimonadota > Gemmatimonadetes > Longimicrobiales > RSA9 > CALBZE01. The sequence goes on along the minus strand of CALKIP010000267.1, from coordinate 12,756 downwards.
GGACCGCGCCGTGCGCCAGGGCCTCGACGTCCGCTACCTCTTCACCATCCACGAGGGGACCAGCGGCAGGGTCCGCTTTCACGGCGTCCGGCGCGAATTGATCGCCGCACAGGCCGCGGCACTCGGCCGTGAGCTGGTCGAAGCACACACGCACCCCGGGGACTACGCCGCGGCGCTGGACCGGGTCCTCGATACGCTCCAGGCGCGTGGCGTCGGTGGGATCGTCTTCGGCAACATCCACCTCGAAGACATCCGTGCGTGGTACGATGAGCGGATAACCGGGCGCGGGCTGGAACACATCGAGCCGCTCTGGGGTGAAGCGCCGACTGCTGTCCTCGATGAGTTCATCGAGCGCGGCTACCGCGCCCGCATCGTCGGCGTGAACCTCGAGCTGGGACGCGGCGAGTGGGTCGGCCGGGAGCTGGATGCCCGCTTCGTCGAGGAACTGCACGCGACTCCGGGGATCGACCTGGCCGGCGAGCGCGGCGAATATCACAGCTTCGTCTACGACGGACCGCTTTTTCAGGCGCCGGTCCGCTTCACCGTGGGCGATGACTTCGAGATCGAGGGCCACCGTATCCAGGACCTGATCCCCGTAGGGGACCAATGATCGGTGGCTGGCCCAAGGCCGGCGGGAGTGCACTGCCGGAGCGCTACCCACGAGCGCGCCGGCAGTGCACCCGCCGGCACCGCATCACCCGCCCGTCCCCACCCGTACCCCGACCGTGAGCGCGCGCCCGCGCGTGCGGAAGTGCACGATCTCCTGGTAGCTCTCGTCGAGCAGGTTCTCCACGCGCAACATGGCGGTGATCGCGGGGCGCCGGTCGGCCGCGGGCACGAGTCTTAGCTCGGTGCCGAGGTCGACCAGGGTGTACGCCGGAAGCTGCACCCGCTTGGAGGGCCAGTCGCTGAAGTCGAGGTCGTCTCGCCCTCCGACGTACTGCACGCCGAGATCGAATGCGCCACGGCTCCCCAAGGCGTAGCGCATATCGAGTCGCGCACTGTGGTCGGGCCTGCGGATCAGTCGCTGGCCATTCACGAACTCTGCGTCCGGTCCCTCCTGGAAGCCCGCATCCACGACCTCGGAGTCGAGGCGAGTGTAGCCGAGCCTCGCCGCGAGCCCCGGGAGCGGCGCGGGCGTCGCTTCGAGTTCGATGCCGGAGACATCGGCACGGGCGATGTTCTCGTAGTTCGGCTCGTTCGATTCGACGGGCACCGTGCGGTACTGGATCATGTCCCTGAAGCGCTGGTCGAAGTAGGTGGCGGCCAGCGTGATACGGCCGTCGCGCACCGACTGCTCGATCCCCACCTCCCAGCTCCGGGAACGTTCGGGGTGCAGATCCGGGTTCCCGCGAGAGTAGCCCTCCGAATAGTTCTCGTGGAAGGTCGGCTCCTTGAACGCGGTGCCGAAGGCGCCGCGCAGGCGCGTGCCCGTGGGCAGCGCGTAGGCAATCCCGGCGCGGTACGTCTCGAAGCTGCCGAAGGCTTCGTTGTCGTCGAGTCGTGCGCCGAGCGTCAGGTACAGATTGCCGGCCGGCTCGAGGAGGAGCTGCGTGTAGTAGCCGTGGTTCGTCCGCTCGGCATTGAACGCATCGGAGCTGGGACCCCATTCGCCATCGGACTCGCTCTCATTGTCGAGCGACTGCGCCTCGAGCTCGACGCCGGCCGTAAGTACGCCTCGGTCGGCCAGGTTGTAGTTTGCCCTCAGCTCCGCGGCGCGGCGGCGGATGTCGGAGACGGAGCGGTACGCCCAGGAGCCGAGCGTGTCGGCGGCGTTGTCCTGCGCGTCGTGCGTCAGCGCGTCGAGCTCGCTCGCGCTCAGGAGGAGACGCGCCTCGAAGCGGTCCGTGAGACGGCGCGCGAGCTCGAGCCCCAGTACGAGCCGCTGGTCGTCCTGGTAGGCGTTGCTGTCCACGACGTTGCCGGCGCCGTCCGTCGGGTAATGATAGCGCGCGTCACCGTAGCGCACGGTGGCGTTGATCTCCGTGAGCGCGTCGGGGCGGTAGTGGACTCTGCCACTCAGCACGTCGTTACGGTACTCGTTGTTGATTTCGTAGACGCCGTCGGTACCGTAGCGCGACGCGGCGATGGCGTAGCTCACGGGACCGGCGGCGCCGGAGAGTTCGGCATCGTAGGCGAGCGTGCCGTAGCTGCCGCCACGCACCGAAGCCGAGGCGCGTGTCCGCTCGCCCCCCGTGCGGGTGAAGATCTGGATGACGCCGCTCACCGCGTCCGAGCCGTAGAGCACGCTCGCCGGCCCGCGCACGACCTCGATCCGCTCGATGTTGTCCGTGGTGAGCGACGCCAGGTCCGCCCTCCCACCGGGCTCGTTGATCGGCACCCCGTCGACGAGGACCTGAACGTAATCGCTCTCGCCGCCGCGCACGAAGAGCGACGCCGTCGCGCCGGGAGGCCCGTTCTGCACGACGGACAGCCCCGGCAGCGCACGGATCGCATCGATCACGTGCGTCACGCCCTGCTCCCGTAGCTCGGCGCCACGCAACACCGTCACCGCCGACGACACCGCCGCGGCCGGCACCGCGAGCCGCGTCGCGGTCACGACGAGTTCTTCGATCGCGACGGTGTCCGTCGGCTCCTGTGCCGCGAGTGGCTGCGTGGCGAGCGTCGCGCCCAGCACGAGGCTGCCCGTGGGGCCCAACCAGCGAGATCGCTTCATCGATCGTCTCCGTTGTCTGAACTTCGATTCGAATGAGCGGGGGACGACGCCGCCCCCGTGAGAGGCACGACCTGCGGCGCGCCGGCATCCGGGCCGGGACCCGGGTGCGCCGTCACCGCCATGGGCCAGTGGTAGACCGCCTCGAGGATGTCGCGCTTCAGCACCTGCCCGGGCGGACCCTCGGCGACCGGCCGACCACGATCGAGGAGGAGGATCCGGTGCGCGTAGCGCGCGGCCAGATTGAGGTTGTGCGTGACGAGGAGGACGGTCACGCCGTCGCGCTCGGCCAAGGTGCCGAGCAGTTCGAAGATCGCCATCTCGTGCATCACGTCGAGTGATGCGGTCGGCTCGTCGAGTACGAGCGTGGCCGGCTGCTGTGCCAGCGCCCGGGCGATGCGCGCGCGCTGGCGCTCCCCGCCGGAGAGCGTCGAAAACGGCCGTGTGGCGAACTCGGCGACGTCGCAGCGCTCCATGGCTTCCTCGATCGCGGCTCGGTCCGCAGCCGACTCGCGCCGCCACGGGCCGAGGTGCGGGTAGCGACCCATGGCCACCAGATCCCGCACACGGATCGGGAAGACCGCTTCCTCGCCCTGCGCCACGACGCCCACACGCCGCGCGAAGTCGCGCCGGCTCCACGATCCGACCGGCGCGCCATCGTAGAGGACGGCGCCCGAGGTGGGTGCGAGCGCGCCGAGCAGCAACCGCAGCAACGTAGACTTGCCGGAGCCGTTCGGGCCGAGGATCGCGTAGAATGAGCCGCGCGGCACGTCCAGGTCGATGCCGTCCACCGCGGGGCGCTCTGCGCCGGGGTAGCAATGGACCACGCCACGGGTCTGGAAGGCGGGCGCGGCCGAGTGCTCCGGGCGCCTCGTCACAGCGGCCTCCGGGTCAGGATCACGAGGAAGACCGGCACGCCGACCAGCGCGGTCACGACGCCGACCGGCAGCTCGGCCGGCGCCGCAATGGTGCGTGCTGCGGTGTCGACCGCGAGGAGGACCGCGGCGCCGGCCAGCACACAGCCGGGGAGCAGCAGCCGATGGTCGCTCCCCCAGAGGAGCCGCAGCGCGTGGGGCACGATCAGCCCGACGAAGCCGATCACCCCGGCCACCGCGACGCTCGCCGCCACCAGGAGCGATGCGACGACGAAGGCGGCCCACTTCACACGCTCCACTCGCGTTCCCAGGTACAGCGCCGTCTCCTCGCCCATGGCCAGCAGATTGAGCGGCCGGGCGAGTGCGAGAAGGATGGCGATGGCGGGGAGGAGGTACGCGGCCAGGAGCAGCGTGGCAGGCCAGGATGCCGCGGCCAGGCTGCCCATCATCCAGAAGACCGCGGAGCGGAACGTCTCGACGTCGGCGAAGTTCAGAATCAGTAGTGTGAGCGCGTTGAAGAACGCGCCGATGACCACGCCGGCCAGGAGCAGGACACGGGTGTCGAGTGCGCGGCCGACGCCGGCCGCGATGTGGAAGACGACGACGATCGAGACGAGTGCGCCGATGAACGCTGCGACGGGCGTCGACCACGGCGCCACGGCCGACCACCCGAGGGCGACCGCACCTACGGCCCCGACCGCCGCGCCGCTCGAGACGCCGAGCAGGTACGGCTCGGCGAGTGGGTTGCGGAGCAGCGCCTGGAAGACCGCGCCCGCGAGTGCGAGCCCGCCGCCGACGAGTGCGGATAGGACGGCGCGTGGCAGGCGGAGCTCGAGCACGATCGTCCGGGTCGTCTCATCGCCGCGGCCGCCGAGTGCCTCGACCACGTCACGGAGCGGGATGCCGGCAGCACCGAGCGCGATGCTCGCGACGAGTGCCACGGCGGCCAGGAGCGCGAGGAGCAGGAGGCGGAGTGGATAGGTCGCGGACAGGCCACTGGAAAGCGCCTCGCCCGTCCGGCGCCGCTCGTCCGTGAGTGTGGCCCGCTCCGATGCGCGCGGGGTCACGGCGCAGCCTCCGGCGTGCGCGAGTCGTCGGTGGAGGCGTCCTGCGAAAACGCCTCCCCGTGCAGCAGTCCCGCGAGATGCCGTGCGACCTGGCCCATGCGCGGGCCGGGGCGGTTGAAGGTCTCCGCGTCGACTGCATAGACGCGACCCTCGCGGACCGCGCGCAGCTCGCGCCAGCCGGGCGCACGACGAAGCTCCTCGATGGCTCTGGGCGCGTTCCACTCGCCGAGCGGCACGATCAGCACGTCCGGCTGCCGGTGCACGATCTCCTCGAGCGAGACCTGCGGCCACCCGGAAGCCGCATCGGCGAAGAGGTTTCGCCCGCCGGCCGCGGTGATCACCTCGTCCACGAAGGTGCCCGGCCCCGCGGTCATGACGGGGTCGCGCCCGATCAGGTAGAAGACGCTGGGCGGTTCACGACCGGCCACCGCGCCACGCACTGCGTCCAGCTCAGCCGCCAGTGCATCGGCCAGGGAATCCGCTCGTGCGTCCAGCCCCAGCAGACGGCCGAGGTTTCGGATCGTGGCGTCCACATCGTCGAGCGTCTCGATCGCGGCGCCGTAGACCGGCACGCCGATCACGCCGAGTCGCTCGACGACCGTGCGCGACCTGCCGTCCGCCCATGCGACGACGAGCTCCGGACGGAAGCGGGTGAGCCACTCCACGTTCGGGATCAGCGCCTGCTCCGTCGACGGCAGGTGCGCGATCGTCGGATCCGTGTCGAAGGCCGTGCGCGCGACCAGCCGGTCCGTGGCGCCGAGGGCGATGATGGTTTCGGTGACCGCCGGGATCAGAGAGATGATTCGGGTGGGGGGGGCGGCGACGCGGACCGCGCGGCCCGCGTCGTCTACGACCGTGGCGAACGCATCGGTGTCGCGCCCGCCGCCGTCCGCGCAGCCGGCGACCGCCAGGACGACGATCGAGAGGAGAGTCGTGACAAGGACGCCGCTTCGTGCCAACAAAAATCCCGTCCTTCCCGATGGAGAGGGAGGAACGGGGAAGCCGTTGCCAGACGACCGGCAATCGCATTCGCCACCCGACCCTTCCCTCGAAGGGGGTTATCTCGGGCACGAACGGAGCCGGTCTCCTGGCTCGAGACAGCGTCGCTCGCCTTCCCAGGACGCCGGAGCGTCCCAGTGGCTCGTTGAGCGGGCCGGACCGGACAGCGCGCGTCGTGCGCCGTCCGGGTCTCTCACAGTGGCGGGGCCGCGTCGGATTCTCACCGATCTTCCGGGTGGCCCCGTTCGTGTTATGTGACCCCGAAGCTACCGGAGCCCTCGGGGAGGTGTCAAGGTCGGCAAAAAAGTGCCGCCGTCATTCACAGCGTGTCGAGACCAGCTCGCGCCAGCCGGCCTCGCCGCGGCCGAGTGCCTCGAACCACGCCTGGTCCGTGCCGTAGACCTCCAGCAGGAGTTCGACCTGCTCGTCACGGTCCCAGTCGAGATAATCGACGACGCGCGGCGCCTGCTTGCCCTGGGTCTCGTAGGGCGTGAACTTCGCGTAGACGGTGTCGTAGCCCACCTCGGGCATCGGCTCGGCGATGAAGAAGAGCGAGTAGCCTTCGTCGTCCTGCCCGACGCCGAGAGAGTCGCCGACGAGGAAGGTCGAGGCGAAGGCGGCGTTCTCCTCGCCCGCGGCCGGGAACGGCTTGAGCTGGGCCATGGCGCGCGTCCAGCTGCCGGGGAGCGGCGCGCGGCGCGCGCGCAGCAGCCGCTCGGCCAGGAGCGGCCCGAGGATCTGCATGCGACGGTCGGGGTCGGGCGAGACCGCGACCACACGCCCGACGTTCGTCGGCGCCTGTGACTTGGCCATGGCGAGGAATTCGGGGATCGTGTCCGCGCCGACCATGAGCTCGAGCGTGCCGCGCCCGCGAGGGACGCGCGGGCAGACGCCCTCCGGTGGGATCTGGGCGTCGTCGAGGACGAGGGTGCCGACGCGGGCGCCGCTGCGGAAGAGGGCGTACTCCGTGCCGGTGCGCATGTGCTGCGCGATCAGGCCCCGGCCATAACTCTCCCAGTTCGCCTGTGCACGGATCGGCAGCAGCGTGCCCTGAGCCACCTCGCCGACGGGGATCAACGTCGCCGAGCCATCGGAGGGTGCGACGTAGAAAACGATCGGGCCCTCCGGGATGCGCTCCTCCGTCGGGATCACGTCCTCCTCATCACCTCCGGCGGTCGGCGGCGGCGGGACGACGGCCACATCCGCACCGCCCCAATCCACGTTGTCGCAGCCCGAGAGAAGCATTACAATCAGGGCCATCGCCAAGCCGGAAACCGCACGGAGTCGCCGATTCATAGCTCGATCAGTATCCCGGCCCGGAGGAGGCGGTCGATTTCCTCGACGCCGGGCGGCGGCGTCGAGTCCTGGTTGAACTCGTGTGCGATCGACAGCGCGATCCGCTGGGTGACGAGCACCTTCAGCCCGGTGTCGACGGAGAGCAGGTAGTCGCTCGCGTGGTCGACGACCGGTTCGTAGAGCGCCTCGCTCGTCAGCGTCACGCCGTCGCGGAGCTTGCGCTGACCATTCAGGCGCAGGCTCCAGCGGGCATCGGTCGTCCGACTGCCGAAGTCCTCGTTACCGGGCTCGGCGTTCAATGCCGGGGCAAGCGCCTCGTAGGAGTGGAGCATGGCGACGCTGAGCGATGCCTGGTCGCCATGGTCCGACCGATACAGGCGGTACTTGGCGCCCGCGCCGCTGCTCACTCGCACATCGAGCCGTTTGAACGGGTCGTGCTCCGCCGTGCTGTAGAGAAACGGTGACCAGCGGCGCTGCGGCCCGATGTCGACGTTGACCGTGCCCCGGTAATTCTCCGCGACGTGTTCACCCTCACTCGATCCGTAGCGCGCCTGGAGCTTCAGGTCGAGGTCGAAGAGTTCCTTGCGGAGGTGGCGGAGCCCGAAGCCCGTGGTCAGCACGGTCATCTCCTGGTTGCCACTCGTGGCGGTGAGTGTGAACTCCGCCTGGGCGGCCCAGCGATCCTCGCTTGCGTTCGCTTCCTGCGCGAATGCGGGGCCGACGATGAAGATGGGGAGCAGGACCACGAAGAGCCACGCGACGGCTCGGTGTGGCTTGGATCGATGCGAGGTCATGGAACTCTGTTGCATGGGTCCAGCCGGCCACCGTCGAGGACGGGATCGGTCGGGGTTGTTTGTTTGACGCGACCAAACTAGGGGAGCGGAGTACTGCACGCAACGTGCTAACGATGCAATTGCGCCGACTGGCGCGGAGTTCCCGGACCCCGTTCCGGATGGCGGTCGAGGCATCGGAGCCGACACCGCTCGAAGCGTACGGCGAAGGGCTCGCCGAGGCCGAGGCGGAGGTCGTCGAGGGCGAGGACGGCCGCCTTCGGGCGATCCCCGTCGGAGAGGCGGAGCCGAGTGCATTCACGGCGTTCCTCGACGGGATCCAGCGCTCGACGGTCGCACTCTACCATGGGCCGGTGCCGATCGTCTATGCGTACGCGGCGGCGGTGGTCCGCACTCGGCGGTCACGGCGCATGGCTACGCTCGGGGCCGGGGTTCGTAGCGGAGACGCCTTGCGCACGAGGTTCCAGGAGGAGCGGGAGGCGGCCTTCTTCCCGTTTCGCCTGGTCGATCCCGCCGTGGTCGCGGCGGGCGGCATCCCGTGGGAGTCGCTCCGCGACACCAGCCCGCCCGACGAAGAGCCGCTGCCGATCTTCCCGCCGGCGCTCTACGCTCGCGCGGCCGGGGCGGTCAACCGCTGGCGTGAATCGCTCGAGGGCACGCTCGCCGACCGCTGGTGCCGTGAGTCCGGGGACGGTTGGCTGCTGGTCGACGGCAGTCTTACGTTGACGCAGGAACTGGCTTCGTGCGCGCGCGCGGTCGGTGTGATCAAGAGCCATCGCACGCGCTTCTTCGATGGCGACGACGCCCGTACGCTCCTGAGTCTGAAGCCGGGGGAGCGGACCAGCGTCTTCCAGCCGAAGACGCGCAGTTTCACGCCCGTCTATTCATGGTACCTGCGGCTGCGCTCACCCGCGGGCCGCGACGCGCTCTGGGGGCTGGTCCGGGTCGAGGCCGCCGCGGAAATTGGAAGCATCGCGCGCGCCGACGAGATCAGCCGCTGGCTTCTCGCCGAGACCGCGCCGCTTGCATTGCCGGACAAGCGCTGGGACCGGCTGCTGTACCCGATCCGCGACTGCGAGGAGTACCTGCGAACGCGTGCGCCGCGAGTCTGATCAGGAGGAAGGGGAGAAGTATGGACGCGGCGGAATTCAGACACATCATGGGCCACTTCGCGACGGGTGTCACCGTGGTGACGTCACGGGACCCGGCGTCCGGGCAGCCGTGTGGGCTCACGGCCAACACCGTGGCGTCGGTCTCGCTCGAGCCGACGCTGGTCCTGACCTGCGTCGACCTGACCGCCGATTCACACGACTGCATCCTCGAGGCAGGCTTCTTCGCGATCAACATCCTGGCGTCGAACCAGGAATCCATCTCTCGCCGCTTCTCCAGGGGGGATCAGGCGGAGAAGTTCATCGGGGTGCCGTACCGAACCGAGGCCACCGGCGCGCCGGTCCTGGAGGACACGCTCGCCTGGCTCGACTGCCGGATCTGGGCCCGCTACCCCGGGGGCGACCACACGATCATCGTGGGTGAAGTAGCGGCGGGGGGCGCGGATGGCCGAGACCCGCTCCTCTACTTCCGGGGCGGGTACGGCGAGTTCGTGTCATGAGCGACGCTGGGCGGTACGTCCGCTGGGTCGTGCCTATCGCCTCCATCATTGCCGGAGCGGTCCTGGGCAGCGCCGTCGCGGGGGGTGTTGCGCTGCTCCTCTACCCCGGCCCACGCGTCCTCGCCACGGCCGGCTTCCTCTTCGGCCTGGCCCTCGCCTCGCTCGCGGCCGCCTTCTGGGTCGGTATCGCGGACGACGGTGCCGCGCCGACGCGTGGACGCTGGATGGCGGCGATCCTGACGCTCGCCCTGGCCGCCGTATTCGGCGACGTCTACATCGAGATGGGCGAGGTGCGGCAGTACGGCCTCGGCACCGCACTCGCCGCGCTGCTGTTCCTGGCCGGGCCGGCCTATACGATCGGGATGGTGCTCACCACTCTCGGCTGCCGTGGCGGCCGGGTTGCGGCGCCCGCACTCGCCGGCGCGGCGTTCGGGGTGGCCGTGGCGGGAGGGCTACTCATCCCCAAAGTCGATCCGGGCGCCCTCTACTTCATCGGCGGCATCGCACTGCTCGTCGCCGGGATGGTCGAGCTGCGCTGGTCGCCGACGGGCGCGTGGAAGGAGGACGGAACCATGAACGGCAAGGCCGTGATCGTCACGGGCGTGGGCGCACGGGGCCAGGTCGGCTTCACACTCGCCGAGGCGTTCCTCGCCCAGGGCGCGCGCGTGGCCGTGACCGACGTCCGCGCGGATGTCGAGGAACTCGCCCGCGAACTCGGTGAGAAGGGAGAGGTGCTCGGGATCGTCGCCGACCTGACCGACCCGGCCGGCGCGGAACGCGTCGAGGCCACGGTACGCGAGCGATTCGGGCGCCTCGACGTGTTGGTCAACGCCGCCGGCGGCCTCAGCGTGATCAAGCCGCTCGCGGAGACCACGGCCGAGGAGTGGGACCGGGAAATGGAGCGCAATGCCCGCACGGCGTTCCTCCTGAGTCGTGCCACGCTCCCGTTGCTGCGCGAGTCCCGGGGCGCGATCATCAACTTCGCATCGCCCGCGGGGATCCGTGCCGCCGCCGGCATCGGTGCATACAGCGCGGCCAAGGCCGGCGTCGTCGCCCTGACACGCGCGCTGGCGCTCGAGGAGAAGGCGCACGGCGTGCGCGTCAACGCCATCGCGCCGGGGATGATCGACACCGAGCAGAATCGGGCCGGGGTAGAGGACCCTGCCGCCGTGAAGTGGGTCACGCGTGAGCAGGTCGCCAATGTAGTGCTGTTCCTGGCGAGCGACGCTGCATCCGGGATCTCCGGCGAGACTCTGCATGTGCTGGGCGAGGGTGTCGCATGAACGGGGAAGAGCGCCGTTCGAGCAGGGAAGGGCATCACGAGATCGGAAAAGCGCGTGACGATAGCGGAAAAGCGCGTCGCGTGAGCGGAGACGGAAAGCACGTCGCACGAGCGCCGAAGGATTGCGCATGAGCGGGGTTTGGACTGCGCGAGAGGAAGGATCCGGAGTTGGAGATGTTCAGTTTTCATGAAGTCGCACGGATGCCCCGGGGCTTCCGCTGTGCGAGCAGGAATTGTGGGCTCAAGCCCGAGGGCAAGGATCTCTCGGTCTTTCATTCCGAGGTCCCGGCGGCTGCCGCCGCGGTCTTCACACGGAATCAATTCCCCGGCGCGCCGATCATCCTCGGTCGCGAGCTGATCCGGAAGGGCCGACTCCAGGCCATCGTCGTGAACAGCAAGATCAGCAACGTCGGGACGGGTGACGAGGGGCTTCGGAACGCGCGGCGGATGGGCGAGCTTGCGGCGGCGGAGCTGGGCGTACCCGCCGACGAGGTGCTGGTGAGCTCGACCGGCGTGATCGGCCGCCAGCTCCCGATGGACCGGATCGAGGCGGGGCTGCGCGGGATCGCCGCCGAGCTCCAGGACGATCCGCTCCGTGCCGCCGAGGGGATCATGACCACGGACACCTACCCGAAGGCGATCTCGCTCTCGGTGGGCGATGCCACGCTCACCATCGTCGGGAAGGGGTCGGGGATGATCGCGCCCGACATGGCGACGATGCTCGTCTACATCCTCACCGACGCCGCGTTCGATGCGGCAAACCTCGATCGTATGCTCAGGGATGCCGTGGCCGACTCTTTCAACATGCTCTCCGTCGACACGGACACGAGCACGTCGGACACCTGCGCCATCCTGGCGAACGGACTCGCCGGGCGCGTCGACGAGGCGGTGTTCGAGCCGGCGCTCCGGGCGGCGTGCATCCGAATGACCGAGATGATGGCACGTGATGGCGAGGGCGCGACCAAGCTGCTCCGTGCGACGATCGAAGGCGCACACTCCCTCGCGGAAGCCAGGAAGGTCGCGCGCTCGGTGATCGACTCGCCGCTCGTCAAGACGATGGCCTTCGGCGCGGATCCCAACATCGGCCGCGTTCTCATGGCCGTGGGCAAGTGCTTCGATTGCACGGTCGACCCGGCGCGCACCCGGGTCTGGATCAATGACACACTCGTCTTCGCCGATTCACGGAAGGCCGCCTTCGACGAGGATGAACTCCGTCGCCTGCTCGGCGGCGATCCCGTAGACATCCGAGTGGATCTCGGGGTCGGCGAGGCGAGGGCGACGGCGTACGGCTGCGATCTCACGCACGGCTACATCGACGAGAACGCGGCGTACGCGTCGTCGTAGAGCCACCCCAACGGAATGGCAAGCAGGTGAACGCAACGCCCGTCGGCCGCGTGGTCGGCACCGAGCGCAAGCCGAACACGCCCCACGAATTCCATTTCTGGACGGCGGTCGACTCCCCCGTGGGCATCGGTGCGCTGGTCCGCGTGCAGATCGACGAGCCAAGGCCGCTCACGGTCTACGGCATCGTCGTCGATGGCGTCAGCTACACGGACCTCGATAGCGCGCTCCACGACTACATCGGACTCGAGGGCGAGCCAGTGCCCTCGTTCCCGGTCCCGACTGAGCGTCCGGAGATCCGCCTCTACACCGCCGCGGTGCTCCGCCACGAACCGGAGGAGCCGCTCCAGCCGGTCCCCGCGGGACCCGTCTACCTGGCGAGCGATGAGGACGTGCGCGTCGGGCTGCGCATGGACGCCTACGCCAGGCCCGGTGGCACCGGGGTCCCGGTCGGCCTCTACACCGCCGGCGGCCTCCAGGCACCCGTCTATCTCGATGCCGATTTCCTCCTCGGTCCCGAGGCCGCACACCTGAACATCACCGGCGTGAGCGGGCTGGCGACGAAGACGTCGGCCGTCCTGTTCCTGCTGGCGAGTATTTTCGAGCATTTCGGGCGGGCGGGCGCTGGCGAGGAGTTGGGCGAGCGCGTGGGGGATGGGGCCGTGAACGCGCCCGGCACGGAGGCCGAAGCCTCGCGCGCGCGCATGCCCTCGCGCTCGCCCGGGGCTGCGGCAAAAGGGAAGGGTGGGCCATCCGTCGCTGCGCTCTGCTTCAACGTCAAGGGGCCGGACCTCCTCTTCCTCGACCAGCCGGCCGAGCTCT